>JASFTE010000039.1:0-14544 GCA_050114035.1 Armatimonadota bacterium
GGATCTCCTCGGCGTCGGCGTAGGTGTCCCGGCGGCCGCCGAGCTCGATGTTCCACTGGTAGTCGATCTCGGGAGTCGTGGGAAGCCGGGGATGGCGGCCCGGTCCGAAGCTCTCGCACGTGGGAAAGCGGAAGGCCCACGGCGGGGCGGCGAACGGCTGTGGCGAGCGCATGTCCCTGGCGGCGTACTTGAGCCCGTTGCCCATGGTGTCGCGGGAGGCGGCCCGGGGGGCCCAGGGCTCGTCGTACATCGACCGCGGCTCCTTGCCGTGGCGGTACTCGGCGCCAGCGGCCACACCGATAACGGCGTCGCCGGTGCAGTCGATGAACACGCCGCCGACGAAGCGCATTCGCCGTCCAGTGCGAACATCCACCGCGAGCACGGCGGCGATCCTGGTATCCGAGCCGGGAACCACCTCGACCCCGGTGGCGTGTGTGCTGAGGTGCAGGTCGAGATTCGGCTCGAGCTTGACCCAGCGCAGGAGGCGCTTTGAGTAGAGCTTGCCCTCGCTCACCCTCTGATTCCCGGCAGTGCGATACTCCTCGATGAGCCCGGTCTCGCGCGGATCGAGGGGGTACTTGGCTCGGAAGACACTGGGCCAGGCGCCGACGGGCGGAACGAGGATCTCGGAACTCGCATTGCCGCCCAGGATGGGGCGATTCTGGATCAGGGCCGTGCGGGCGCCGCCGCGAGCGGCCGCCACCGCCGCCGTGCACCCGGCGAGCCCACCGCCGACAACCACGACATCGTGCTCGGGCATGTCCTGGACCCGGCGGCTAACGCCGCCGTGGGTCTCGCGCAGCTCCGCGATGGCTCCCGTCTCGACGGGCGGCCTGTAGTCCACGTCCGTGGTCAGCATGATGGCGTCGCATCTGCCATAGTACCCGGACAGGTCGTGCAGGCGGATCTCTACCTCACCAGCCAGCTCGTGCACGTCGCCGTCTTCCCATCGCCATACCGGGTCGCCGCTACGGCCGAAGGCGGGCTCCACGACCCGGTCCCCCAGTACGACCTGGAACTGGCCGGGATGGTGCTCGGGCATCCAGTCCTTTGTGCGCACCCAGAGCCGGTAAGTGCCGGCAACGGGCACGGAGACCGTTGTCCTGGCGTCCTCGACGGGAGTCCCAATGCCAATGGCGAGCAGGTATGGGGAGCCCATCTGGTCGATGAACTGGGCATCGTTGAGCCAGCCGCCATAGTGGTCGAACTGCTCGGCTTCGACCCAGACGACGCCTTCGGCATAGGCGGATGCAACGGCGAAGGCGAGGAGAAGCAGCGTCGCGGGCCACGGCCAGAGGTGCATGGAGGAGGTCTCCTTGGCTGATGGGAATCGGGAGTACGTTTCTGGGTGCGGGTTGGGACGTCCTGCAGGAAAGGCGCGGGGATGGTGAGGCCGGGCTGGGGATACCGTCTGGCTTGACAGAGCCGTCCCCGGTATGTACCGTCCGAAGGCCGGCTTGCGTGATGGCTCCACGGCATTGCCTCGGGAGGCGAGAGAATGGGAATCGGAGGCCTGTTCAGGCGTATCCTCGGCGGTGAGGAGGAGAGCCCCGGCGTGGACGAAGAGGACCTTCGCCTCGTCCCCGTCCCGCGCAACCAGCACTTCACCGGGCGGGAGGGGTTGCTCGCGGAGCTGCGTGAGGCGCTGGCATCAGGGCGACCGGCGGCGCTGACGCAGGCGAGCGACGGCCCGGGTGGCGTGGGGAGGACGCAGGTGGCGCTGGAGTATGCGTACCGCCACGAGGAGGACTACGGGGTCATCTGGTGGGTGCGCGCGGAGGAGCCGTCGATGCTGGCGGCCGACTATGCCGCGCTGGCCGAGCAGCTGAGGCTGCCGCAGAGCGACGCCACGGAGCAGGGCCTCAGCGTCGAGGCCGTGCGGGAGTGGCAGGCGGGCAATGAGCGGTGGCTGCTGGTGTTCGACAGTGCGCCGGGGCCCGAGGCGGTGCGGGAGTATCTGCCACGGGCGGAGACGGGGCATGTCATCATTACCTCCGACAATCCGGACTGGTCGGGGGTGGCCCAGGCGCTGACGGTCGAGGTGCTCGCGCCGGAGGAGGCTATCGAGCTTCTGCTGCGAGGGACGGGGCAGGAGGATCAGGAGGCGGCGGGGGAGCTCGCGGAGGAGCTGGGCTATCTGCCGCTGGCTCTGGCGCAGGCGCGTGCGTGCATGGCGGAGAGCAACCGGTCCCTTGCCGACTACCTGGAGCTCTATCGCGGGCGCCGGGAGGATGATCCTGTCGCGACGACGCTGGGTCTGTCCCTCGACGCGGTCGCGGCGGAGTCGCCGGCGGCCAGCGACCTGCTGAGCCTGTGTGCTTTCCTGGCGCCCGAGGATATCCCGCTCGGGATGATCTTCGACGGGGCCGGGGATCTGCCGGAGAGGCTGGCCGGTGCCGCCGCGGATTCAGCGCGCCTCGAGGAGCTGCGCTCCGTGCTCGGCCGCTACTCTCTGGTCGAGTGCACCGGCGATGCAATGTCGATCCACCCGCTCGTCCAGGCCGTCGTGCGCGATGGGCTGACGGAGGACGACGCGAGGACGTGGTGTGGGGCGGCGGCGCAGACGGTTACCACGTCATTCCCCTTCGAGTGCCAGGAGCCACACACCTGGGGCCAGTGCTACCGGCTGCTGGGGCACGCGCTGGGCGTGGCGCGACACTGCGAGGCGCTCGGCGCCGGGGCAGAGCCGGGCGGCAGCGCGCTGTGCAGACTGGGGCTGTACCTGCACGGGCTCGGGGAGATGGGCCCGGCGCAGTCGGCGCTGGAGCGGGCGCGTAAGTTGCACGAAGGAGCATACGGTCCGGAGCATTCCCAGGTGGCTGCCATCCTGGGGAACCTCGGCCTCGTGCTGAGGGACCTGGGGGATCTCGAGGGAGCGCGCGAGCTCTACGAGCGGGCGCTGGCCATGGACGAGAAGGCCCACGGACCGGATTACCCGGACGTGGCCGTGGACCTCAACAATCTCGGGAGCGTGCTGTACGCGATGGGGGACCTCCCCGGCGCGGTGGAGCATCTCGAACGGGCGCTGGCGATCAACGAGAGGGCCTACGGAGCGGATGATCCTCAAGTGGCGAGCGCCCTCTGCAACCTCGCCACGGTGCTGGAGGAGCTTGGGGATCCAGCGGGCGCGGGGGCGCATTACGAACGGGCCATGGCAATCAACGAGAAGAGCTATGGCCCCGAGCACCCGGAGATCGCTGGGATCGCGAAGGCCCTCGGGGACGTGCTGCACGGGATGGGGCAGCTTCCGGCCGCGCGGGAGCAGTATGAGCGGGCGCTGCGGATCGACGAGAAGGCCTACGGACGCGACCACCCCGACATGGCGACCCGCGCCAGCGACCTCGGCCTCGTGCTGCAGGAGCTGGACGACCCGAAAGGCGCGCGGAAGTACTTCGAGCAGGCGCTGGCGATCAGTGAGAGAGTCTACGGACCGGATCATCCCGACGTGGCGAGAGACATCAACAACCTGGGCCTCGTGCTGCAGGACCTGGGGGATCTTGCTGGCGCGCGGGAGCATTACGAACGGGCGCTGGCGATCGATGAGAATGCCCACGGGCACGATCACCCCACCGTGGCAATCCGCCTCAACAACCTCGGCCACGTGCTGCAGGGGCTGGGCGACCTCGCGGGCGCGCGGGAGCATCTCGAGCGGGCGGTGGCGATCCAGGAGACGGCCGGCAGGCCGGACGATCCTGACGTGGCGACTTTCGTCAGCAACCTTGGCCTCGTGCTGGAAGAGGAGGGGGATCTTGCGGGCGCGCGAGAGCATTACGAGCGGGCGCTGGCGATCAAGGAGAAGGCCTACGGGCCAGACCATCCGTTCATCGCCATCACCCTCAACAACCTGGGAAGCCTGCTGGAGGATCTGGGCGACCCGGAGGGCGCGCGGGCGCACTACGAGCGGGCGTATACGATCCGCCGGGAGTCTCTGGGGGAGGAGCACCCGCGGACAGTGTTCGTGCGAGGCAAGCTGGAGGCCCTGGGAGGGGAGTGAAGGAGCGACGGTCTGCTGCCATAGCAGGACCGCGCGGCACCATCGACGAAGGGGCGCTGTCAGGAGGGATTCTCATGCCTGGGTTCTTGCGGAAGCTGTTCGGAGGGGAGAGTTCAGAGGATGCCGAGGACGCGGCTGCCTCGCACGACCCCCACGACGCCAATCCGGTCGCTACTGCCGCGATCTCGACCCCCGATGATGCAACGGAGGCCGAGCTCGAGGAGGCGCCGTCGGCCACCGCGGGCTGTTGGGAGCACGAGGAGTCGAAGCCTGAGTACGAGGAGTTCTGTGCGGGATTCTGCTTCAAGCCGGGCACGAAGCTGATGGAGTACCTCGAGTCCGAGGGGCCGCCGGAGCTTCGGTCCTGGCTCCATTGGGAGACGCGCGAGGCCGAGCCGAAGGCGTTCATCCGGCTCATGCTGCAGCTGATGCGCGAGGGCCAGAACATCTGGGATCAACTGGGGATCACCTTCTTCCTGGACGGCCGGTGGTCCGAGGGCGGCGGGCCGAGCATGGAGAGCAGCGAAGCGATGGCCATGCTCGCCGACGTCCTGGGGAAGCAGATCAAATACATCTACCAGGAGACGCCGGCCGGCGACGCGGAGTACATGATGCTGGTATACGACCCTTGATCGGCGCGGCTAGTGGCGGGTGGAGCGGCGGGTGAGGGCGGCGCGGAGGGTCATGATGGCGAAGGCGGGGAGGGCGGCGAGGCGGGGGAGGCGGCGGGGCTCGCGGAACGTGCGGTAGAGCCACTCCAGGCCGGAGCGCTGCATCCAGAGGGGCGCGCGGCTGACCTTGCCGGCGATTACGTCGAGACTGCCGCCGATGCCGACGCAGACGGGCACGCCGAGCTCATCCAGATGACGGCGAATCCACTTCTCCTGCTTCGGTATCCCCAGAGCGACAAGGAGCACGTCCGGGCGGGCGGACTTGATGTGCTCCACGATGACGGGCTCCTCCTCCGGGTCGAAGTACCCGTCCCGCGTGCCTACTACCTGCAGGTCCCCGAAGCGCTCCACGAGACGCTCAGCCGCACCCTCGGCGATGCCGGGCTCGCCGCCGAGCAGGTAGAGCGAGTAGCCACGGGCGGCGGCGAGCTCGCAGATCCGGTACACCATGTCGCAGCCGGCGACGCGCTCGCGGATGGGCAGATCGAGCAGGCGGGCCATGACGACGACGCCGGCGCCGTCGGCGGTGACCATGTCGGCCTCGCGCATGATGCGGCGTAGATCGGTGTCGTGCTGCGCGCGGACGATGGCGGAGGCGTCGGAGGTGATGATGTGGTGGGGGGTTCTGCTGCGGACGAAGTCGTCGATGCCGCTGAGAGCCTCGTCCATGGTGACCGGGCTGAGGAGGACGTTCCAGGCCTCGATGCGATCGGGGGCGCCGAGTGGGCCGCCCTCCTCGAGGCCGAGGGGTCGGGGGAGGATCTTCGCCACGACGTAGAGGCCAAGTGCGCCAAGGGGGAGCGCGAGGGCCAAGATCAGCAGCTTGAGGCCGAAGTGGACCTCGATGAGCGCGACGAGTACGACGGCAAGTGCGGTGAGGTAGGCGCTGCCGAGCATGAAGATGGCGAGGATCTGGCGGCTGCTATAGCCCCGGCTCAGGAGGACATCGTGGAGGCGCTGGGAGCGGGCCTCGATGGCGACGGCAGGACCGCCGCGGCGGCCGCCGTAGACGATGGCGTAGGTGGCGTCCACGAGGGGGACGCCGAGCAGGAGCAGCGGCAGGACGGCGATGAGGAAGGCGGTGTTCTTCAGGGCGCCCATGATGGCGAGGGCCCCGATGAGGAAGCCGACGGCGAGGCCGCCGGAGGCGCCGGGGCCGGGAGCGGTGGTGGGGAGGGCGTGGAGAGCGCCAAAGCAGGCGCCGGCGGCAGCGGCGGCGAGGGCCCAGGCGGTGGGGCCGGTGATGTCGGGCTGGAGCAGGCAGACGATGAGGAAGCCAACGGACGCGATGCCGCCGATGCCAAGTGCAACACCCGGAGTGTGGCCGGAGGCGTTGAATATCGCGGCGCAGAGGGCGATCCAGAGGACGGTGACCAGTACGGACCACGACGGCCCCAGCTCCACGAAGGTCGTCGTGAAGGGCGCCTTGACGCTATGTATGACGACGCCCTGGAGGGCGACGAGCACAGAGGCAAAAAGGACGATGGGCAGCCAGATGAGCCAGGGCCGCGCGGCGCGGTCGGCGATGAGCTGCCCGGCGCATACGATGGCGAGGGGCAGGACGATGGGGCCCACGTTCGCGTCCGCGGCGCGCAGCAAGGGATAGGCGACAGCGAGGCCAGCCAGGACGGCCAGCGCTGCCGCATCAACGCTGATGCGCTCCCGGAGCCCGGCGACGAGCCTGCCAATGCCAAAGGCGACGAGGGCAGGCCCGATGAGAGCGCCGGCTGCGATGATGGTGGGAGGCATTGGGCCGTCCCTCGGTCAGCGGTGGCGCGAAGGCGGCGGCTCAGGTGCCCATGTCGTAGGAGGAGAGGTACCTCTCCTGCTCTGGTGTGAGGCTATCGATCTCGATGCCCATGCACTCGAGCTTGAGCCGGGCCACCTCGGCGTCGATCTCCTGGGGTACGTTGTAGACCTTGGGCTCGAGGTCCCCGCCGTTCTGGGCCAGGTGGACGCAGGCGAGCGTCTGGTTGGCGAAGCTCATGTCCATGACGGCGGCCGGGTGGCCCTCGGCGGCCACGAGGTTGACGAGTCGGCCCTCGCCGAGCAGGAGCAGCCGGCGGCCGTCGGGGAGGACAAACTCCTCAACGTTCGGGCGGATCGTGCGCCGGGACGTGGCTAGCTGGGCGAGTGCCGGGATCTCGATCTCGACGTCGAAGTGGCCGGAGTTGGCGAGGATGGCGCCGTCCTTCATGAGCCCGAAGTGCTCCTCGCGGATGACGCCGATGTCGCCGGTGACGGTGACGAAGATGTCGCCGAGCTCGGCCGCCTGCGCGATGGGCATGACCTGGTAGCCGTCCATGACGGCTTCGAGGGCGCGGACGGGATCGACCTCGGCGATGATGACGCGGGCGCCGAGGCCCCGGGCGCGCATGGAGACGCCGCGGGCGCACCAGCCGTAGCCGCAGACCACGACGGTCCTGCCGGCGATGAGGATGTTGGTGGCGCGCATGATGGCATCCACGGTGCTCTGGCCGGTGCCGTAGCGGTTGTCGAAGAGCTGCTTGGTCCGGGCATCGTTGACGGCGATGATGGGGAACTTGAGGGCGCCGTCGGCGGCCATGGCGCGCAGGCGAATGCAGCCGGTGGTGGTCTCCTCGGTGCCGCCGATCATGCTGTCGAGCAGCTCGGTGCGATCGGTGTGGATGACGTTGGTGAGGTCGGCGCCGTCGTCGATGGTGATGGTGGGCCCGGTGTCCAGTGAGCTGTGTATCTGGGCGTAGTAGGCCTCGGTGTCCACACCGCGGCTGGCAAAGGTGGGTATGTCGAAGTGCTTGACCATGGATGCGGCCACGTCGTCCTGTGTGCTCAGGGGGTTGCTGGCGCAGACGGCGGACTGGGCGCCGGCGGCCTGGAGCGTGCGGGCCAGGTTGGCCGTCTCGGTGGTGACGTGGCAGCAGGCGACGATGGTCTGCCCCTTGAGGGGCTTGTCTTTGCCGAGTCGCTCGCGCAGAGCGGCCAGGACGGGCATCTGTCTGTCGGCCCAGTCCACGCGCATGCGTCCGTCGTCGGCGAGTGATTCGTCGGCGATGCTGTAGTCCATCAGTATACCTCCCGGTGTGGTGCGCTACTGGCCGCTCGCACGAGCGGCACTGTTCTCAGCTACCATATGGGACGCGAGGAATTCGCGCAGCGCCTCGTCCCACGGACGCGCGGCAGGCACGCCGGCCGCGCGGAGGGCGGCGTTCTCGAGGACGCTGTGGGCGGGGCGGGCGGTGGGGCTGTCCCACTCGGCGGCGGGAATGGACTGCAGCTCCACGCCGGTGAGGCCCGCGGCCTCGAGGGCCACCGCGGCGACGTCGTGCCAGGACGCGGAGCCGGAGTTGGTGGCGTGGTAGATGCCCGTGGGCAGCTCGAGGATCCGGCAGATGAGCTGGGACAGGTCTCTCGTATACGTGGGCGAGCCCACCTGGTCGCCGACGGCACGCACGCGCCCGTCGCGCCGGGCGGCCTTGAGGATGGCAGCGGGGAAGCTGGGCCCGTTGGGGCCGAAGAGCCACTGGGTCCGGACGATGTGCCAGCGTCCGCAGAGGGAGCGAACGTGCTCCTCGCCGAGCAGCTTCGATTCGCCGTATGCGTTGATCGGGTTGGGCGTGTCCTGCTCAACGTAGGGGCGCCCCTTTGCACCGTCGAAGACGTAGTCCGTGCTGAGGTATACCACATGGGCACCGACGTCTTCGGCGACTTCGGCGACATTGCGGGTCCCGTCGCCGTTGACGGCATATGCCCTTATGGGATCGTGCGTGCAGCCCTCGACGTTCGTGTAGCCGGCGCAGTGGATAACACAGTCGGGTCGGAGGTCGGGAATGCGACTGCGGCACTCGGCGAGGTCCGTGACATCGAACTCGGGCAAGTCGAGGCCGATGACGTCGCGCGTGTCGGGCGCGGCTGCACGGAGGGCGTCGCACAGGTCCGTGCCGAGCATGCCCTCGGCGCCGGTGACAAGGGTTCGGCGGTGCGTGGCGGCGTCAGCCATGAGCCCCTCCCCGGACCAGTCGCGCGCCGAGGATCCACAGGCCCGCCAGGAGCGCGCAGAGCCAGATGGTCCACAGGGGCGCCCGCAACACGGGTCCGAGCGCGGCGCCGATGGCACCGAGAAGGCCGATGCCGTACTGGAGGCAGAGGGCCTGCTCCACCGAGAGGCCGGCGGCGAGCAGGCGCTGTGTGAGGCTTCCGGGGGCCGTTCGTGCCCGGGGCGACTGCGCGTGGCGGTTGCGGGCTAGTAGTATTGCATTGAACAGGGGAAGTGCGAGTACCAGGAGCGGGGCGATGGTCATCTGGATGGAGCTGGGCGCCCGCCACGGGCCGACGGCGAGGAGGCCGCCGAGCCAGAGGCCCAGCATGGCGCTGCCGCCGCGGCTGAGGGCGATGGATGGCGGCATGAGACTGTAGCCGAGGAAGCCGACGCAGGCGCTGCCCAGGAGGCAGGAGAGAAGCGCGACGAAGGAATCGCCGCGCCAGATGCCGAGGACGAACAGCGCGGCGCATCCGACCACGGCAATGCCCGTGGTGGCGCCGCTGAGGTCGTTCACGAGCATTACGGCGTTCATAGCCAGCAGCAGCCAGGCGAAGCTGATGAGGGCGTCGATCCACCAGATGCCGACGAGGCCCACCTGCAGCCCCAGGCTCACCGCAGCAGCAGCGACAGTGGCCTGCACGACGAGCCACATGCCATGCCGAAGCGGCCGGAGATGGTGTGCCAGGCCGCAGGCGAGTATGAGGGCGCCGGGGCCGAGCAGTGCGGCGAGGCGCGAATCGTGCTCGGGAGCGACGAGCGCTGGGAATGCCACGGCGGCGTAGAGCGCCAGCCCGCCGAGCAACGGCATCGGGAGCGTGTGGATGGCACCCGGGCGGCGTGGGTCCGGGACCTCAACAACGCCGAGGCGCCTCGCCAGAGCACGGACCAGCGGCGTTATGACGAAGGCGACCAGGGCGGCGATGAGTGCGGGATAGACGTATATCTTCATGGGACACCGGAGGGGCGCCCGTCGATTGCCCCCGGGGCAGCGTTGGCACGCGCGTGTGGCAGGAGACGACCTGACGGCGGAATGCTCCACCTGCCTTCTGCCGACGCTGTCCGGGGTGATGATAGCAACGGGGCAACGGCGTGTCAATGGGCGGGTCAAGCGCGGGACAAAGCGGCGACGCCGACGAGAAGAGGCGGCGTGCATCGCGACGGCAGGAGAACGGCATCGGTCGGCGAAGAGCAACGAGGCGGGGCCGGCGTCATCAAGCGGAGGGATGGACGCATTGACGAGTGCACCCAATAATGCCGACCCGGTATCCGCGGGCTCCCGGTACTTGCCGGCGGCGCTGGTGCTCGCGGTAGGGATCGTGGTCACGGTGGTCGGCTTCCTGACGGTTCGGGACTGGGCGCAGAGCCGCCTGCCCAGCGAACTCGGAGGCTGGCAAGCGTGGGGAGTGCTGGCAGTTGGCCTGCTTTTCACCGGCGTGCTCACGGCCTACGCGCTGACGCTTGGGGGAAGAGGCGCATGGGCGGAGGCCATCGTGGCGGAACGGACGGCCGAACTGTCGGAAGCCAATGAGCAACTGCAGAGCGAGATGGCCCAACGGGCGCGGGTACAAGAGGCGCTGGCGGAGTCCGAACAGAGATACCGAAGCGTCGTGGACAATGTCGCCGTCGGGATCGCCATTATCAGCCCGGATATGGAGATACTCTCGCTGAACGATCAGATGAGGGAGCGCTTCCCCGGCATTGACGTGTCCGTGAGGCCAATCTGCTACAGGGTCTTCAACGATCCTCCCCGGGACGACGTATGCCCGTACTGCCCGACGCGCGAGACGCTGCGCGATGGTGAGGTGCACGAGGTGGTGACAGAGACGCCGGCCGCAGGGGGGATCAGGAATGTGAGGGTGGTGGCGTCGCCGCTGCGAGACAGCGCCGGTGAGGTGGTGGCGGCAGTGGAGATGGTGGAAGACATCACGGAGCAGCGACGGGCAGAGGAGGCGCTGCGCGACAGCGAGCAGCGCTTCCGGGCGCTGACGGAGAGCACGAGCGACTGGGTGTGGGAGGTGGACGCCGACGCCGTGTATACATATGCGAGTCCGAAGGTGAAGGACCTGCTGGGGTATGAGCCGGAGGAGGTGGTGGGGAAGACGCCGTTCGATCTGATGCCGCCGGAGGAGGCGGCGCGCGTCGGGGAGGAGTTCGGTCGACTCGGCCAGTCTCAGATGCCGTTTGCCGGGCTGGAGAACACGAACCGGCACAGGGATGGCCACTTGGTAGTGCTGGAGACGAGCGGGGTCCCCGTTATCGATGACGAGGGGAGGCTGTGCGGGTATCGGGGCATTGACCGGGACGTGACACAGCGGAAGCAGGCAGAGGAAGCGCTGCGCCGCTCGCGACGAGAGGTGAGCATCAGGCACCGGATCGCGAGGACGTTCCTGACAGCGCCGGATGAGGAGATGTACGGGGCAGTGCTCGACGTGGTCCTGGGGGCTCTGGAGAGCCAGCATGGGGTCTTCGGGTACGTGAACGGGGATGGTGCGCTGGTCTGTCCGTCGATGACGAGAGACATCTGGGAGCAGTGCGAGGTCCCGGACAAGCACATCGTGTACCCCCGGGAGGAGTGGGGCGGCATCTGGGGGCGGGCTCTGACGGAGAAGAGGACGCTGTGCTCGAATGATCCTCTTGTGGTGCCGGCGGGGCACCTCCCGGTGCGACGGGCCCTGGCCACGCCCATCGCTCATCGGGACGAGTTGATTGGGCTGCTGCTGGTGGGCAACAAGCAGACCGACTACGAGGACACAGACGAGCAACTCCTGGCCGCTCTGGGTGAATACATAGCGCCGGTGCTGCAGGCGAGGCTGCAGCGGGATCGGCAGGAGACGGCACGGAAGCGAGCCGAGGAGAGTCTACGGCACGAGCGCGATCTGCTGCACGCGCTGATGGACAACATCCCGGACACGATCTACTTCAAGGATTCGGAGTCGCGCTTCAGGCGGATCAACACGGCGCACGCCAAGGTGCTGGGGCTGGACGGTCCGGACGAGGCCGTAGGGAAGACGGACTTCGACTTCTTCCCGGCGGAACAGGCGCAGGATGCGTTCGACGACGAGCGGCACATCGTGGAGACCGGGGAGCCTCTGCTCAACAAGGTCGAGGACCGGCGGAGGCCGGACAAGGGCGAGCGCTGGGTGATGTCCACGAAGGTGCCCCTGACGGACGAGGAGGGCCGTGTGACGGGGATCGTGGGGGTCTCGCGGGACATCACGGAGCGGATGCGGGCGGAGGAGCAACTCAAGCAGACGGCGGAGGAACTGGCGCGGTCCAACGCGGAGTTGGAGGAGTTCGCCTACGTGGCGTCGCATGACCTGCAGGAGCCGCTGCGGAAGGTGGTGGCGTTCGGGGCGCGGCTGGATGCGACAAGCGGTGAGGCGCTCGGCGAGCGAGGCCGTGACTACCTGCACCGCATGCAGAATGCGGCGGGGCGGATGCGGGCGCTCATCAATGACCTACTCACGTACTCTCGCGTGACGACGAAGGGGCAGCCCTTCGTGCAAGTGAATCTCGGTGAGGTTGCCGAAGGCGTGTTGTCGGATCTGGAGGTGCTGATCGAGCAGACGGGAGCGAAGATGGGAATGGGGGAGCTGCCGACGATCGACGCCGATCCGCTGCAGATGCGCCAACTGCTGCAGAATCTGATCGGCAACGCTTTGAAGTTCCGCCGGGAGGGCGAGCCGTTGGTGGTGAATGTGTATGGGCGGGTCGTCGATGGCGAGGGGACGCGCGCGGCCCGAGGCTTGCGGGATGCGCCCGTTTGTGAGATGGTTGTGCAGGACAACGGGATCGGGTTCGACGAGAGGTACCGGGGCCGGATCTTTCGGGTCTTCCAGCGGCTGCACGGTCTGAGCGCGTATGCGGGGACTGGCATGGGGCTGGCGATCTGTCGGAAGATCGCCGAGCGCCACGGGGGGAGTATCGCCGCGCACAGCGCACCGGGTGAGGGGGCGAGGTTCGTCGTGAGACTGCCTGTCAGGCAAGTCATCGTGGGAGGCGCAGAATGAGCGCGCGCACCAAGCCCATCACGATCCTGGTGGCGGACGACGACGACGAGGACTGCATGTTGATCCGGGAGGCGTTCCAGGAGAGCCGACTCGTCAACAGTCTGCGCTTCGTTCACGACGGCGAAGAGCTGATGGACTACCTGTATCGCCGCGGCCAGTACGCCGGTCCGACGGCGGCGCCACGGCCGGGGCTGATACTGCTGGACCTGAACATGCCCAAGAAGGACGGGCGCGAGGCGCTCGGGCAGATCAAGGCCGATCCTGCGCTTCGCCAGATCCCCATCGTGGTGCTGACGACGTCGCAGGCGGAGGAGGACGTGTATCGCTCCTATGACCTGGGAGTGAACTCGTACATCGCAAAGCCGGTGACGTTTGGGTCGTTGGTCGAGGTCCTGCAGGCGCTGCGAGAGTACTGGTTCGAAATCGTCGAACTGCCCCCGGAGAAGGTCGAGACACATGGAGAGCGTCCGGATCAAGGTTCTCCTCGTTGATGACGACGAGGACGACTACGTCATGACGCGCGACCTCCTGGCGGAGGTCGGGGACGGGGGCGCGTTCGCACTCGACTGGGTGACAACGTACGCTGAGGGTCTGGCGGCCATCGGCCGGCGCGAGCACGACGTGTATCTGCTGGACTACAGACTGGGCGAGCAGGACGGGCTGGGGCTGCTGCGGGAGGCGATCGAGAGCGGCTGCAAGGCGCCGATGATTCTCGTGACCGGGCAGGGGGATCTGGAGGTGGACCTGGAGGCGATGAAGGCGGGGGCGGCGGACTACCTGGTGAAGAGCGACGTGGATGCGCCCCTGCTGGAGCGATCGATCCGGTACGCCATCGAGCGGAATCGGATGGACCAGCTCAAGGATGATCTGATCGCCTTCGTCTCGCACGAACTGCGGACGCCGCTTGCCGCGGTGAAGGGCTATGCTCAGACGCTGCTGTCGGAGGATGAGGGCGACGCGGAGGAGCTGGCGAAGGAGTTGCTGGGCAACATAGTGGATTCGGCAGAGCAGCTCACGCGGCGCATTGACGCGTTCCTGGATGTCTCCAAGATCGACGCTGGCCACGGGATCGATCTGGTGCGGCACGACTTCGATGTGCGCGATGTGGTGGATGAGGCTATAGGCATTCAGAGGGCCGCTGCGGCGCGCTGCCCTCTGGAGACGCACTGCGGGGAACACGTTGGGACGGTCCGCGCGGATCGGGACAAGGTGCTCCAGGTGCTGGCCAATCTTCTGTCGAATGCCGACAAGTACTCGCCGGACCGAGGTGCGATCCAGGTGCGCGTGACGGTGGGCGAGGGCGAGATGCGCTTCGCGGTGGTAGACCAGGGGATCGGGATACCGGAGGAGGCGCTCGAGGACCTGTTCGCACCGTTCTATCGCGTTCGAGATCCGGAACGACGGAAGATCCGCGGCACGGGGCTGGGGCTTCACATCTGCAAGCTGTTGGTGGAGGCGCATGGGGGGCGGATCTGGATCGACTCGTCGCCCGGCGAAGGCACAAGGTGTTGCTTCACGATTCCGACGTGAGGTTGGCTGTCGGTGGCGGATGGCTGGGTGGTCGGAGAGGGCGCACGGCCCTGGCATGGGCACAGGGCGGGGGAGGCCCCGATGGATCAAGAGCTGCGACAGAAGCTCGACGCGGCGCACGAGGCCCGGATTAACGGCGACTACGCTGCTGCTGAGGCGCTGTATGGCGAGGTCCTCGATCAACTCGCCGACCCCATCGAGGAGGCGGAGGCGCGCTACGGTCTGGGGTGTGCACTGCTCTTCTCGGGCAAGTTCGACGAGGGCCTGGCAGAGCTCGCCAGCGCCCATGGGAAGAACCCGGGCGATCCGAAGATCACC
>JASFTE010000040.1:0-14527 GCA_050114035.1 Armatimonadota bacterium
TCGAGGAGTTCGGAGCGCTCGCAAGAGCGCTCCCGCACACGAGCAGCGGCGACGCGCACACCGAAAGAGAGTAAAGTGCGGTTCAGAGCGCACGCGAAGCTCAATCTGGGGCTGCAGGTCCTGGGCCGGCGGCCGGACGGATACCACGAGATCCGCACGGTGCTGCAGTCGGTGTCGCTTCACGACGCGATAGAGCTGACGGCTGGCGGCGATGGCGTGAGGGTCGTCTGCGACGAGCCGGCTGTGCCCGAGACAGAGGCCAACACGTGCCATCGGGCAGCGACGGCGTTCCTGGAGCGCGCCGGCATACCCGACGGGGCGACGGTGCGCATCGTGAAGCGGATTCCCGCGGGGAGCGGCCTCGGCGGCGCCAGTGCGGACGCAGCGGCGACGCTCATCGCTCTGTCGGAGACATACCGCGACCGCGTTGCGCCGGACATCGCTGACCAGCTCGCGCCTCAAGTCGGCGCCGACGTGCCCTTCTGCCTGGCGGGGGGGACGGCGCTCGCGACGGGCATCGGGGAGCATCTGGAGTCGCTGGAGCGCAACTGCCCGCTCTGGTTTGTGATCGCCGGGCCGCCGCGGCAAGTCGGCACCGCGTGGGCGTACGCGCTGCTGGACGACGGCGGCGGAGGCCAGTACAATGCCGAGGGCGACCTGGTCCGGGCGATGGCCGGCGGCGACGTGGAGTTGGTGGCAGGCAGCCTGGGAAACGCCTTCTGGGAGCCCGTGTCAGCCCAGCTGCCGGAGCTGCGGGCGATCCGCGAAGGGCTGCTGGCCGCTGGCGCGCTCGGCAGCATGCTGACGGGCAGCGGATCGGCCGTGTATGGCCTGTTCGCCTCGGCCGACGCCGCCGAGCGCGCGGCCCTGGATCTGCCGGACGCCGACGGGCTCGACATTGCCTTCGTAGCCGTAGCCAGCGCCGTTGAGCGAGGTGTCGTGCGTGAGCTATGACCCACAGACGCCATATCCCGTTGACGCGGAGGGCTGCCCATGGTAGGTGCGGTCATCCTCGCCGGAGGCCTCACCGATGGCGAGCTGCTTGAGACGACCCGAACACGGGAGAAGGCGCTCATCGCCATTCAGGGGCGGACGATGCTCGACTACGTCATCGAGGCCGTCACATCGTGCCCGGCGATCGGCGAGGTCGTCATCGCCTGCCCGCCGGACTTCGAGGTGGCGAGGCGCGACTGGGGCGGCATTCCGCATACGCCGGCGCAGGGCCCCGACCCCATCGACAGCATCGTGGCGGGGGCCCAGGCTCTGAGAGCGGCGGACACCGTGCTCATGTGCGCGTGTGATCTGCCCCTGCTGACGCCCGAGGCCCTGGCGCAGTTTGTCAGCGAGGGGCTTGAGGCGGGGGCGGATTGCTGCTATCCTATGATCGCCAAGCAAGCCGTCGAGGCTGAGTTCCCCGGCTGTCCGCGCACGTACATCAGGTTCCGCGACGGTCGGTTCACGAGCGGCAACATCGCCCTGGTGGCGCGCGGCTTCGTCGTTGATCACCGCGAGAAGATCCATCAGGCTTTCGGCCTCAGGAAGAGCCCGCTCAAGGTGGCCTCGCTCCTGGGGCCGATGACGGTGCTCGGGCTGGCGCTGGGCGTGACCAGCATGGCGCGCCTAGCCGAGCGAGTGGGGAAGTCGGCGGATTGCTCGATCGCGGTGATCGAGTGCCGGCATGCCGAGATCGCCTTCGACGTGGACAAGCCAAGCGACCTGGAGTTGGTGGAGCAGGTACTGGCGAGCCGCAGGCCCGGTCGCGGTCGCGGGTGAGCCCCTCCAGGCGATGGGGCGTAGCCAAGTGGTAAGGCACGGGACTTTGGATCCCGTATTCGGAGGTTCGAATCCTCCCGCCCCAGCCACGGGGAGATAAAGGGCATCTCGATAGCGCAAGAGGCCGCACGGCGGCCTCACGATGTTGGAGGAGTTGTCGATGGAACAGGTGAGCCTCACTGCGGAAACGAGGGAGCAGGCGGGCAAGGGAGCAGCCCGGAAGCTGCGAGCCGAGGGGAAGATCCCCGGCGTTGCGTACGGACACGGCACCGAGGCGGTGCCCGTTCTCATTGATGAGCGGGATCTGCTGTCCGTGGCGAAGCTGGGCGCCAACGTGGTCGTTGACCTCAAGATCGACGGGACGGAGACCGCCGCGGACACACTCGCCATCCTCAAGGAGCTGCAGCGCGATCCCACAACTGATCGCCTCCTCAACGCCGACTTCCAGTGGATCTCCCTCACCGAGCGCATCACCGTGTCCGTGCCTCTCGCGCTCGAGGGCACGCCGATTGGGGTCGAGGCCGGCGGCGTGACGGAGCAATCCCTGTGGGAGCTCGAGGTGAACGTGCTCCCGACGGCGATCCCGTCCTCCATCCCGGTGCCCGTCGCCGATCTGGAGATCGGGCAGTCCCTGCACGTACGCGATGTCGTGGTGCCCGAGGGCGTCGAGGTGCTTTCGCCCGGCGAGGAACCGGTCGTCAGCGTCGGCGCTCCCGTGATAGAGGAAGAGCCGGTCGTAGAGGAAGCGATTGAGGTAGAGGGCGAAGAGGAGGAGGGCGCTGAGGAGGCTGAAGTCCCCGAGGAGGGGCAGGAGCCGCAGCCCGAGGCGGACGCCGAGCAATAGCCCAGCCGCCGGCGTCACTGAGCGCCGAGCAAGGTCATGAGACTGTGGCCCTTCTTCAGGCGTCGGGAGAGGCCGAAGCCCCAGGCGCTTGTCATCGGTCTGGGCAATCCCGGCGCCGAGTACGCGGCGACGCGGCACAATGTCGGCTTTCGCGCCGTCGAGCAGTTGGCGCTCGTGCACGACATCCACCTTGGCCACACGCGCCATCAGAGCATCTACGGCGAGGGGCACGTGGGAGATGCGTGGACCCTCCTTGCGCTGCCCCAGACCTTCATGAACAGGTGCGGCGCCGCCGTGGCCAGCCTGGCAGACCGTTACGGGGCCGGGCCGTCAGACATCGTCGTGGCGTGCGACGACCTCAACCTGCCACTCGGCAAGCTCCGCATCCGGCGACATGGCAGCGCCGGCGGACACAGAGGCCTGCAGTCCGTCATCGACGCCCTCGGCACATCCGACTTCCCCCGTCTGCGCATCGGCATCGGCCCGCGGCCACGCCATACCGATGCCGTCGACTTCGTTCTGTCGCCGTTCAGACCCCGAGAGGCCAAGGTGATGGACGAGCACGTGATCGACGCCGGGAAGGCGCTGCGCACGCTCATCGTAGATGGCGTCGAGGAGGCGATGAATGCGCACAACTAGGCGTGCCGTTAGCGTGAGCCCCCGGCTTCGCTCCGGCACGGGCTACGGGCACACAGAGAACGCCGCCCCGCTTTCGGCGGGGCGGCGGTCGGGCCTACTTCGAGCTCAATATGATGGCCAGTGGCCTAGTAGCCGTCCGTAATGGGCCGCATACAGTCGCCCGAGCCATCGGGACCGCACCAGTCGCCGTTCTTGCTGTTCGGATAGAAGTGGTAGTACCACAGCTCTTCCAGCCGGTTCGAGCTAACGTGGCCATCTCCCCACACTACATTGACATGTCTATTGTGCCAATCGGTCTCGTACCGCGTGCCGTACCGGTTGGGCAGGAAGAAGCCGGCGCCCAGGCGATCATAGATGTGCGAATGTCTGCTGAACCACAGGTGATACCCCTCGGTCAGGAGCACCTGCTTGGACGGCACGGCAATGTCCGACTCCCGCACGCCGCGGCTCTTGTACCTGCGCCAGCAGATCTCGTTGTACGGGTAGCTGAACTCATACGCGTCGCCGGTCGCTCTGTACGTGTAGTACCACGTGGTGTTCCTGGTCGGACACTTCAGCATGCGCTCATCGCGTATGTATTCCCGTAGCACAGTGTACACGCATCCCGGGTACTGAACTCCCGTGTACTGGGCGTACCCGCTGACAGGCACATCGCCGCTCGACACGGCCCGGGAGCGCGGGAAGCGGCCGTCGTTGTCATCCACGTACATGCGCATGGCGAAGCCCAGCTGCCTCATGTGCACCATGCACTTGCCCTGATTGGCCTTCTCACGCGTGCGGGCATAGACGGGGAACAGTATCCCGACGAGGATCATGATAATAGTGATGACGACGAGGAGCTCAATGAGCGTGAAGCCCTTAGCTCGTGGCTGCACAGGGGATACCTCCCAGTGACGCCGGTTTGGGCGAGTATAGCTATTCCACAGAGGCGTGTCAATACCTCCTGCCATTGGCGGCCCGCGGCTCTGGGGGCGTGGCCCTGACCTGCATGGTGCTGAAGACTGGCGAAGTCATGGTGCCCCTGACGATCGTGTCCATATGCCTTCTCGTCATCATTGTACTGTCCCGAGTCGCCGTCGCGCAGGCTCGCGCGCTCGGCGTCACACGTCTCAGCATAGCTATCCCCCATTGGCCCGGGGAGGCCGACAGCGTGCGCATCGCGCACATCAGCGACCTGCATTTGCCACGGCTCCCCGTGCCATTGCGCCGCCTGCGAGAGAGGGGCGGCCGCTCATCTGCCTCAGTCGCGGGGTCGGATCGATCCTGCTTCCCATGCAGCTGGGCTCGCCGCCCGAGGTGATCGACATCACGGTGAGGGCGAGGCGGCAGGAGATCCGTCCGGCCGCCCAGAAGTGGGTTAGTGAGGCGTTCGGACGGGGAATGGATAGGGAGGGTGTATAGGAATGACAGTGCATAGGATCGCGACGGCAATCCTCGGATTCATCATCACCGGCAGTTGCGCACCGACGTCGGCCCTGGACCAGAGGCCAAACGTCCGCCACGAGAAGATATACCTCCTGCAGGCTGATGCGCGAGACCTGGCTCGGATGTTTGGGGTGCTGGCGCGTTCGCGCTCGGAGCACGGTCTGAGGGCAGCCCAGCGCCGGGGTGGACGAGCAGCAGCCCCGCATGGCACCATCGGGCGAGGAGCGACACGCGACCCTTCGCGCCAGCCTGAGATGGTGGCGTGGGCGGGATTCCCGGAGCAACGCGAGCAGTTCGCTGAGCCCATGGGCGGCGTCGGTGGCCTCGGCGGGTTCGGCCGGGGCGAGCTCCTCCCGGGCGAGATGGGGCCGCCCATTCCTCTCCCCGGACAGAACGCCTTGCTCGTGACCGGCACGCCGGCGGAGCTCGACGCGTTCCGCGAGATAGTACGGCTCATCGATGTCCCGCAGCCCCATGTGCGGATCCGCGCCGACATCGTCAACGTGCTGGCCCGGATCGAGGAGGCGCTGGGGCTGGACCTCAGCACGACGGCGGGCCCCGTGGATGTCGGCACAACGGGGAACGTCCCCCCGGGTGCGGGCATTGCCCTTCGCTTCGGCACCGCCAACATCGCCGCCGTATTCGGCGCCGTCGAGGCACGGACCGGCGGCCACGAGCGCGTCGGGGCCGAGGTCATGACCATGACCAACGTCCCCGCGCTCATACGAGCCGGTGTCACCGTGCCGTACTTCGTGCCCGAGACCATCGTCACCCAGGGCGTCGTCTCGACCAACTACGTGCCACTCAGCGCCTTCGTCGGTATGGAGTTGTACGTGCTGCCGCGCGTCAACGCCGACGACACCGTCACCATGCACATCCGCCCCAGCCTCATCGACGACGCGGGCACCGTGCTGGGCCCGGGGGGCGCAGCGGCGCCGATCACGCAGCAGACGCTCACGGATGTGCTCATCCGCGTGCGTGACGGAGAGACCGTGTGCATCGGGGGGCTGCCGCGGCGGGGGGACTCCACCAACACGACGCCGCTCGGCACACGGCAGATCACTGACGATTCCGAGCTTCTCGTCTTCGTCACGCCCACGATCCTGAGGCCGATCACGAAGCCGTGACCCACGGGGCGCGTTGCAGGCGGCACTCCCCCACCCCGGCCAGAGGTACCCGAAGTGCCGACCGACAATCAATTGGCCCCACTCATCGACCGCGTGCTTGAGATCCACGGGAGCGATGAGAACGCCGCGCGGGCGCACAAGTGGGCGCCGCAGCCGGCCTGGGCGCGAGACCACTGGCGCGGAGTGCCCCGGAGCCCGGACGACGGCCACGGTATCCCGTTCACCGTGGAGCCCGAGAACGCGTTGTGGGCGCATATCCTCGGCTTCGACATCAACCGCTACTACACCGATCCGCGCACCTTCTTGCAGGCGCGCCTGCAGATGAGCATCTACCGCTTCGAGCACTTCGACGACCACACCGTCACCGGCGACGACATCCCCATCTGGTTCGGCGTGCCCTTCGAGATGAGCCTGTTCGGGATGCCGTGGGAGTTCACCACCGGCAACGATCCGTGGATCGGGCGGCAGCCCGTTGTGAGCAGCCTCGAGGACGTCGATCGCCTGGCGCCCATCGATTTCCGCACCAGCGGCCTCATGCCGGACGCCCATCGCTTCCACACCGATCTGTGCGAGCTGGCCGACGGCCGGCTGCAGGTCACGTTCCCCGAGTGGGGGCGCGGGCCCATGGGCGTGGCCTGCCAGCTTCGCGGCATGGAGCAGTTCCTGGCCGACATGTGCGGGCAGCCGGAGTTGGTGCGCGAGCTGATGCGCGCCGTCACCGATGCCCGCATCCGGTGGACCCAGGAGCGCACCGAGTATCTCGGCCAGGGAGAGCCGGGAGCCGGGAATCTGTACAACGACTGCATCGGCTCAGAGACCCTCAGCCCGCGGCACTACGAGGAGCTCGTGCTCCCGGACGAGATGCGGCTGGGCGAGTTCCACGGCGCCATCGCCTACTGGCATAGCTGCGGCAGCACGGGGGACTTTGCCCCGCTCGTGGCCCGGCTGCCGCAGCTCACCATGTACCACGTCGGGCCGCACACGGATGGGCGGAAGGTGCGGGAGGCACTCGGGGCCGATGTAGCGCTCGAGGTGTGCCTCGACCCGGTGGCGGACGTGCAGATGAGCGATCCCACACGGATGCAGGCCTGCATCCGCGGCATCGTGGCGGCGGCCGATGGCGGACCCATCACAGTACGCGCCGACGGCCTGCAGCTCCTCAACGGCCTCGAGGAGGACCTGGCGAAGATCCAGGAGTTCATCGCCGCGGCGCAGGCAGTCCTTGGGGAATAGGGCGTCGGAGACAGAGCTATGCAGAAGGCGAGAGCGACGTACTTGGTCATCCGAACTGTCGAGCCGGATGACGAGCCCTGCTGTTGCGCCATGGACCGGGCGGGATGACGATGCGGACGGCCATACTCGGCTTCCTGGGCTTGATGCTGGCAGCGGGCGCCGTCGGCCTGCTCATCGCCGGGCAGGAGCGGCGTGCGTTCTACCGGGACCCGGACGTCCGCGCCATCCTGGAGCTCGCGCCGGAGACACGCGGGCGCCTCGCGCGGGCTGAGAGGGAAGCAGCGGGCGATGCCGTGCGTCGCCTACTGACCCATGTGCTCATCCTGGCGTGCCTGGGCCTGATCGCGGTCGTCTTGGCGCAGCGAGTCGTCTCCCGGAAGTGTCGCGAGAAGGAACAGCATTGGCGGACGCTCTACGACAGTGCGTGCGACGAGCGGGGCGCACTCCAGACGGAGTTGCGGGGGCAGGGCCCGCAGGTAGTGAAGCACAGCAACGACAAGACGTTCTCGGCGCTGTGCGCCAAGTGCGGGTGCGTCGTGACGCAGCGCTTCGAAACGCGCTCCGAGGCGGCCGCCGACCGGGCGCGGACCGAGGTGGAGGGCTGCCTCGCCTGCCCCAGCGAGACGCGGCCGTGAGGCCCGAACACAGGCGCGCGCCCTGCGGGCCTACTCCTCCGACTCAACATCCATCTGCCGCAGGGCTTCCTCGTACACCTGCTTGAGGGGGACTCCGTTGGCTTCCGCGGCCGTGCGGCAGTCCTGGTACTCCGGCGCGGCCGTCGCGATGCGCCCCCGATGCCGTGCCACCTTCACCCGGATGCGCCCGTACCTCGTCTCGACCTCCACGTGCTCGCGCTCCAGGCAGCGCCGCGACATCTCACCGATCCGCACGCCGAAGGTGGTCGTGTGCTCGAAGAGGGCGCGCGTGACATCCTCAAGCCCCTTGGGGTGGACGAGGGCGGCGAGTGTGATGCCGGGGCGGCCCTTCTTCATCTGGATCGGCGTGAGCCAGGCGTCCACGGCGCCGGCGGCAAACAGCGCGTCCATCGCCGCGTCGTAGAGCTCCGGATTCATATCGTCGATATTCGCCTCGACGATGCATACCGTGTCCTGGTGCACACCCTCTCCCACCGCCGCCTGGCCGCGGACGATCCGGACGACGTTGGGGACGTCGCGGAAGTCCGCGGCTCCCGCGCCGTAGCCGATCCCTTCCACACGCATGGACGGCATGGGCCCGAAGTCGGTGGCCAGCGTGGCGTGGATCGCCGCCCCAGTGGGGGTCACCGTCTCGCCCTCGACGTCCAGCGTGCGCGTCGGCAGTCCTTTGATGATCTCCAGCGTTGCGGGGGCCGGCACCGGATAGGTGCCGTGGCTGAAGCTCACCACGCCGTGGCTCAGGGGCACCGCCGAGCCGTGTATCCGCTCGACGCCGAGCAGGCCGAACCCGACGACCGCGCCGACGACGTCCACGATGGCGTCAACGGCGCCCACCTCATGGAAGTGCACGTTCTCCGGTGTCGTGTCGTGTATCCTGGCCTCAGCCTCGGCAAGTCGGCCGAAGACGGCCAGCGACGTCTCCTTGACGTCCCCCGCGAGGTCGGACTCCTCGATCAGCTCGGCGATCTGCGCCATCGTCCGCCCGCGGCCCTCGTGCGAATCGTCGTGAGGCACGTCCACGGTCGCCTGCGTTGCCGAGATGCCGCGCTTGACGACCTTCTCCACCCGCAGCTCCCACTCCGGCAGCTGCACTTTGCGCAGCTCGCCCGTGAGCTGCTCGGGATCGACGCCGAGATCCACCAGCCCGCCGAGCGTCATGTCGCCGCTGATGCCGCAGAAGCAGTCGATGTAGGCGATGTCCATGCTGTTGATCTCCGACGTGTGGCACATCCGGCCCGCCGTGCACTCACATGCTGCGTCCCGCCGCCTCGGCGAAGGCCGGCAGTGCCTGCATCACTTCGGCGAAGGCATCGGGTGCGAGCGCCTGCGGGCCATCGCACAGCGCCTGATCGGGCTGGTAGTGCGTCTCGATGATGAGCCCGTCGGCGCCGACGGCGACGGCCGCCATCGCCAGCGGCGCCACGTACCCGTCGTGGCCGGCCGCGTGGCTCGGATCGACGAGTATGGGCAGATGGCTCAAGCGCTGCACCACGGGCACCGCCGAGAGGTCAAGCGTGAACCGGGTGGCGGTCTCGAACGTGCGGATGCCGCGCTCGCACAGCACCACGTCATGGTTGCCCGCCACCATGATGTACTCGGCGGCCTTCAGGAAGTCGTCCACCGTGGCCGAGATTCCCCGCTTCAGCAGCACGGGCAGCCCGCTCCTGCCGGCCGCGGACAAGAGCGCGAAGTTCTGCATGTTCCGCGCGCCAATCTGGAGCATGTCCGCGATGCCCTCCATGGCATCGAGCTGCGCCGGCTCCATGATCTCGTTCACGAGGTAGATGCCCAGCTCCTGCTTTACCTGGCCCAGCAGCTCGAGCCCCTCGTGCCCGAGACCCTGGAAATCGTGGGGCGACGTCCGGGGCTTGAAGGCGCTCCCGCGGACGAGGTGCACTCCGTGGCCCTTCACTATCTTCGCCGTCTCGAGGAACTGCTCCCGACTCTCGATGGCGCACGGGCCGGCGATCACCGCCAGCTTCTCGCCGCCGATAGCGACGTCCCCGACGGTCACCACGCTCTTCTCAGGCGTCACATCGCTGCCGGCCAGCTTGTACGGCTGCCCGATGGGCACGGCGCGATCGACGCTCCGGAGCGACTCGAATATGTCCGTCGCATCGTACACGCCCTCACCGATGACGGCGACGACGGTCTTCTCAACGCCGAAGATCGGGTGGGGGGTGAAGCCGAGCTCCTCCACCCTCTCGATCACGGCATCGATGTCGGCTCTCGGCGCTCCCGGATGCATGACAATGACCATGGAATGCTACCTCCTCGACCAAGCACGCATCTGCATGCGCGCGAAAAGCAAAGACCGCGGACTTCGCCGCCCGCGGGCGTTCAGCGCTGCTCCTCCTGCTCCCGGCGCCGCGCGCGCTCCTTTGCCGCCCGCAGCCGCGCGAAGGTGTCTTCCGGCGCCGCTTCGTCCTCGGGCGCTTGTGGCTCTGGCGGCGCGGCGTGCGCCGGCGTCGGCGGGGCCTGCGGCCCCGGGGCGGTGGGCACCCCCTCGAACTCCTGCTCGCGGTCCTCGGCGACCTCCGCCTTGCGGGACAGCAGTCGCGCCAATCCGGGCTCGTGCATGGCCGCTCGCCGGCGGCGGGCGGCCCGCGCCAGCTCCCTCACCCGCGCTCGCGCCTTGGCCATCTCCTCCCGGTCGAACATGATCCGGCGCACGGCAATGTCCAGCGGCAGCAGGCAGAGGGCCACGATGAGCAGCGCGCGCCAGATCTCCTCGGAGCGGCTCGCGCGAACCCGCTGTACCCCGAACACCTCCGACGGATCCTCGATCTGGCGACCGCCCGTGATGTCCGTGAGCCGGGAGAGGAGGAACTCGTTCGCCTCGAGGTCCTTGAACTCGGGCGCATACGGCACGACGGCGCCCGCCGTCTGGGCGACAGTCTGGCCATCGGGGTTCGTGTATCGCATATGCACGAGGTACTGCCCCACGTCGCGGGCGTCGAACCCCGCCTCGTAGCGCCCGGGGGCCGTCTGGTCCAGGCGCACCGGCGCCGAGCCTTCCATCGTCGGCTTCACGATGGTGGCCTCGATGTCCAGGAAGTTGACGAACTCCCCGTCCTCGTCGATGGCATCGACCGTGATGTGTCCCCGGCCGCGATCGATGTCCACCAGCGTGTCGTACGCACCCGGCTGCTCCCGGCGCATGGTCCAGCGGACCGCCTGCGCCCAGAACTTCTGGTAGTCCGCCCAGTCCAGCCAGAAGGCCCCCCAGCGCCGCTTGCAGTCGGACGTGAACGCCACCGACCGGCCGAGCCCGCGCTGCCAGCTCGCGAGCACCGGATCGCCATGGTGCGAGAGGAGCGATACCGTGGCGCGCGGCTTGCGCGTCGTGGGCACGTAGCCCTGAAGCTGTGGCGTGGGGATGTCCACCCCGGTGAGGATCTCGTCACTCGCCGCCTGCTCCGTTGCGCGCGGGAAGAACGGCTCCTCCACCACGGACGTGCGGCGCACCACCTTCGCCTCTTTGATGAAGATCCGCGGGATCTCCTTGCCCGACTTCACCAGGTACGCCCGCCCACCGCACATCTGCGCCAAGCCCTGCATGAAGGTCCAGTCCCGGTTCTGGTGCGGCCCGATGCAGACGGTGCTAATGGTGATCTTCGCCGCCCTGATGGCGTTGATCAACTGCTGGCTGGGAGGCTGGGCGTCGCCGTCCGAGAGCATGATGATGTGCTTTGCGCTCGCGTTGTCGGCCTTGAGGGCCTTGTAGGCCATGTCCAGCGTCGGACCGTAGTTGGGCATGTCGCCGGTGGTCATGTTGCGGATGAGGCCGCGTAGGCTGGCCTTGTTGCCCACGCGCTGCAGCGGGAAGAGCCACTGCTCCCCGAAGGTGTAATGCAGCACGCCCATCCTGTCGTACTGGTTGAGCGTGTCGAGCACAGCCTCGCACGTGGCCCGGGCCCACGGATCGCCCTGGGGGAACTCCAGCGCGTGCATGATCAGCACGACGGCACCGGAGGGGATGAACTTCTTGTTCGTGATGTCCATCGAGACGGGGAGCACCTCTTCCACGGGCGTGCCCATGTACCCGCCCGCTCCGAAGGCGTCCTCGCCGCCGATCATCATCAGGCCCACGCCAAGATCGCGCACCAGGCTGCGCAGCATCGCCATCTGCTGATCCGACATGGCGAAGGCGGACACGTCGCTGAGGATGATGCTGTCGTACTTCTGTAGCTCCGCCAGCTCGGCGGGCATCTCGCTGGGGCGGATGACGTCCGTGTCGATCTGTTCCCAGTCGAGCGCGCCGGCCAGGTACCGCTCCTCGCCGATGTCGCCCTCGACATACAGCACCTGCGGCTTGCCCTTGACGAACGTGAACCCGAGCGCCTCGTTGTTCTCCGGGATGGTGTCCGTGTCGGATTCCACCGTCGCCCGGAAGCTTGCCAGGCGCGGCTCCGTGAGCGACTGGCTGAAGGGCAGGACGTTCTTGCCCTCTATCAGAGAGACCCGGTGCCGGCCGATGATCTCCCCGTCTCGCTCCAGCGTCAGTGTGGCGTCGCAGTCCTGCCGGGCCGTGGCAACGATCTTCGCCTCGAACGGTTCGCCGATCTTGACGTGCCCGGGCACGATCATCTTCTCCAGCAGCACCTCCGGGCCCTCGGGCGGCCGGAGCGTGTGCACGTCGATCCGCACCTGATTCGCCTTGGCCATCGCCGCCTCGTCCTCCGCGGCCCCCAGATTCTCATTGCCGTCGGAGAGCAGCACCACGCGCTTCTGGCAGCCCTGGGGGAAGGCGCTGATGGCGAGGCGAATGCCCTGGGCGATGTCGGTGAACGCCGGGTTCAGGACGGTCTGGAAGTCCACCGTGGGCGCCACGTCCGGCGGAGCGTCCACGTACGCCTCGGAGCCGAACAGGATGATGCCCGCCAGATCGCTCTGATCCTTGCCCTTCAGGGCCTCAATGATGAACTCCCGGCGGGTGTCCCCGCCCGCCTGGGACGCGCCCTCGGAGGCGTCGGGCCGGTCGCTGCGGGTGACGCTATCGGAGAAGTCCACAAGGAAGAGCACGCACATGCGCGTACTGCTCAGCACCACCTGCGTGCCGGCCAGCGACAGCACCAGGCACGCGAGGATGACGAGCCTGATTACGAGTGAGAGCCGGCGGCGGAACTTCGATAGATCGGCGAGGCTGTTGCGCGTGGCGTGCCACGTGAAGAGACCAAGCACCAGGCACACGAGGGCGACGGGGTTGGTGAAGGTCAATGGCATGGCTCAACTCACCCCAACGGACATCCGCATGTCCTTCCCTGACAGTCCCTACTGCGCCTTCCCGAACACCTGAATGCGGTGATTCCCCGTATCAGCCACATACACTCGGCCGGCGGCATCCACGGCGCCGCCCCACGGCCCGTGGAACTGCCCGGCCTCTTCCCCCGGCGAGCCCCAGCAGCATACGAACCGCCCGTCGGCCGTGAACTTCGAGATCCGGTGGTTGCCGTACTCCGTCACGTAGGCGTTGCCGGCCGCGTCGAGCTTCACATCGTAGGGGAACTTGAGACTCCCCGGATCCCCGCCGAGGCTGCCCCACTGGCGCAGCAGCTCTCCGGCGTCGGAGAACACCTGTATGCGATGGTTGCACGAATCGGCGACGTAGACGCGCCCATCGGCGTCCAGGTCGAGGTTCATGGGCCGCTGGAACTGGCCCGGGCCGGCGCCCCGACTGCCCCATTGCGCCAGGAACTCGCCGCCGCTGTCGAGCTTCTGCACCCGGTCGCGCCCGCCATACTCGCACATGTAGACGTTGCCCGCCGCATCGGTGCCGATGCCTGTCGGGTAGACGAACTGCCCCGCCTTCGTGCCATAGGAGCCTGACGAACGCAGGAGCTCCCCCTCGGGCGAGTAGACCAGCAGGCGGCTATAGTGCGTGTCGGCCACCAGGAGCTTGCCGTCGGCGTCGCAGCACAGCCCGTCGGGCTTGCCGTTCTCGAATGCGGGCAGATCCCACGTCAGCAGCCACTCGCCGTCGGTTGTGAACTTCTGCATGCGGCCGGACTTGTCCACCACGTAGATGTGCCCGCGGCCGTCGAGCGCGACCGCCCGCGGGAACGCGAACCGCCCGTCCGTCCCCCCGCGCTCGCCCCAGACATTCACAACTCGGTATGGCCCCGTCTCCGCCCCCCGACTGCTCTTGCACGACGAGGTCAGAGGCACGGTGGCCGCGAGCGTCCCGATGAGCAGGAGGCCGCTGACCTGCGTGCGAGGACGGCTTGCCAGTACCATGTCTGAGCTCCGCGCCTACTCATCGCCCGCCAGGATCGGTCGCGCCACAAGGGCGACGACCAGCACCGTCACGACGATGAGGATGACGCCCAGCGCCGCGACCTGCGCGTCGGCGCCGTAGTGCATCATCTGGAAGAGCTGGATGGCCAGCGTGTCCCGCCCCGGCGGGTGCACGAGCATCGATGTCGCCACCTCGCGCATGCTAAGGATGAACACGATGGCCCACCCGGCGAGCATCCCGCGCCTGATGAGCGGCACCACCACATGGCGCATCCCCTGCCACCAGGAGGCCCCCGCCACGGCGGCGGCCTCCTCGAGGGATCGATCCACCTGCAGCAGCGCGGCCACCATCGCGCCCATGGCGAAGGCTGCAAACCGGGCCGCACAGCCTATCCACACCACCGGTCCGTGCCAGCCCGCCAGCGGACCGGCGTTCCACAGAGATGCCAGACCGATGCCCGTCACCACGCCGGGGACGGCTATGGGCAGGAGGGCGAGCGCTGCCAGCGACCGCCTCAATCGCCCTCCCCCGCGACACACTAGATACGACACCGGCAGCGCGAGCACTGTTCCCGCCAGTGCGCCCCAAAGCG
>JASFTE010000041.1:0-14397 GCA_050114035.1 Armatimonadota bacterium
ACCACGCCGATGTCCGTGGGCCCGTACCACCGGCAGCCGAGCTGCCGAAGGAGGCCGTAAGCTCCGAAGAGCAGGCCTCGGGGCTGCGTCGCCTCGATGAGCACGTGTCCGTCCTGCACGTGCAGCCAGTAACCATCGTGCCGGGGATGCGGGGCGCCGGGCACGAGCTGTAGTGCAATACGGACGCCTTCAACAGGGCCGCCCGCCGAGGCCACCGGCAGCTGCGCCCCGCTCATCGTCTCCACGAAGTGCTGCAGCTCCCCGGCGGCCGTGCGCTCAGGCCCATCCGCCGGCGCCTGCGCGCGCAGCACGATGGTGGCCGTGGGCCTTCCGTGCGCGACGAGCTCAACGTCGGCCGCCAGCCCAAGCGACCCGAGAAGCAACACCGCACATATCAGCGCACTGTCCATTCTCCTCACTCTCCTATTGTCGCCCCCGCCTTCGCGGAGCGACGATGGCTTTCCTGCCGGCGCCAGCGCCCCGGCATTGACTGCCGGGCGCGTTTCGCCTAAAATTGCCGCCGTTGCACTCTTGCAAGGTTGCCGCACCTCAAGGGGCACTCCGCAACGAGCTCGGCAGGCGAAGCCACCGAACCGCAAACGACTGAGACGACTCCTGAGGACGCCGCGCGTCGGCTGGACTCAGGCGTCGCGCCGCGCACGATCTCCATCAGTGGGCGCGCGCTCGTGCTCGGCCTGCTCATCATCATCGGCTACACCGTCGCCGGCTGCTTCAGCCTCTTCCTCCGCTACGAACTCATCGGCACGGGCTACCTCCCACGGGGCGCCATCTGCGTGCTGATGCTGCTCATCATCATCAACCCTCTGCTGCGGCGCATCTCGGAGCGCCTCGCGCTGCGGCGGCGCGAGCTGCTGCTGATCTTTCTTATGCTGCTGGTGATGTCCGCCGTGCCGGGGCAGGAGTACGGTCAGCACGTGTACCTCAACATCCTCGGCACCGTCTGGTTCGTGCAGGAGGGAATCGCCGATCCCGACCTCTACCTCAACGACCTGTCCGGGCGCCTCGTCCCGAGCCTCGACCGCGAGGATCTCGTCATCCGGGGCGCGTACGAGGGCCTGCAACCGGGCCAGCCTGTGCCGTACGGGCAGTGGGTGCGGCCGCTGCTCGTCTGGACGCCCTTCTACCTCGCCCTCTACTTCCTCATCATCTGTTTCGCCGGCATCTTCTCGCCGCGCTGGGAGGAGCACGAGCGCCTCCTGTTCCCGCTCACGCAAGTGCCGGTCGAGCTCACCGAGGCCGAGACCGGCCACATCGCGCCCATGCTCAAGGACCGGGGACTGTGGATCTGTTTCGGCATCGGCACGGCGCTGTTCACCGTGAAGCTCCTGCACCAGTACTTCCCGGTCGTCCCCGACATCGACCTGCAGCGTCGGGGCGGCGTGCTGTTTGGCACCGGGCCCGGCTCGGCCTTCGACAACCTGCCGATGCACGTCTACCCGGAGATGATCGGCATCGCGTACCTCCTGACGGCCGAGGTGGGCTTCAGCCTCTGGTTCTTCTTCCTCTTCCGCCGCGTGCAGCAGTTCGCCCGCATAACCGTCGGCCTCGACACGGGGCACGGGGAGTTCTTCCGCTTCCAGACCATCGGCGGGTACGCCGTGCTCGGCGTCGCCGTCCTGTGGGCCTCCCGGGACTACCTGCGCGACGTCTGGCGGGCGGCCATCGGGCGGGGCTCATCGGAGACGCTCACCGGGCCACAGCCGTACCGCATCGTCGTATTCGGAGCCATCGCCTCCATGCTGTTCATCTGGTGGTGGTGCGTTCAGGCCGGTATGTCCCTGCTGTGGGCCATCGTCTTCTTCGGAACGTTCCCCATCGTCAGCATGGTGGCGTCCCGCGTGCTGTGCGAGGCCGGCATGTTCATCTACTCGTCGCCCTTCCGCCTCAACGAGGCCATCTTCGACATCGCCGGCACCGGGCGCATCGGGCGCATGAACGTGACGCTCATGACCATGACGAGCTGGTGCCAGACCCGCAGCACGGCCACGCTCAACATGCCCGCGGTGTTCCAGGGCTACAAGATAGCCTCGGACGCGCGCTTCAACCGCACGCGCATCCCGTGGGTGCTGTGGGGCTCGATAGGCCTCGGCATCCTTGTGTGCCACATCATGTCGCCGTACGTGATCTACCGGTGGGGCATCCCGAAGCTGGGGTGGTGGCCCAGCCGCTCGTCACACAACACCGTCAACAAGCTCGTTGCCTACCTGGGCCGCTCCACGGAGATGGCGATGGCGGACTGGGTCGGCCTCGCCCTCGGCGGCGCAACCACCATCTTCCTCGTCCTCATGCGGCAGCGGTTCCTGTGGTGGCCCTTCCATCCCCTCGGCTTCATCGCCTGGCTCGGGTGGCCCATCGACCGCTATTGGTTCTCCATACTCGTGGGCTGGCTCGCCAAGATCGTCGTGGTGCGCTTCTTCGGCTTCAGCGCCTTCCGCCGCCTCCGCCCAGCCGCCTTCGGCCTCATCCTCGGCGTCTGCTTCATCATCACCGTCTCGCTCATCGTGCACTTCTTCTACCCGGCCGAGTCTCTGGTGCGGGAGTAGCGGCTCGCGGCATGCACCGCTTGACGAGCAATCCGTGCCACACGACCGGCTCTCCTGCTGTTGCCCGGTGCTTTGACACGGCTCACTCATTGGTGCTATATACAGGCACTTTCCACACGGTGCCGAGAGCGCGCCGCCGCGGGCCGACGGCCCGCGGCTGTGGTACATAGGGCTTGTAGCGCACGAGCAGCCCGAAGCCTCGGAGCGTACGCGGCTGCAGCGTTTCCTTTGGGAGAGTGTGCGGGCATGAACGGACGTCACGACCGTAGGCGGCCTGCTTCGCGCGTGGGAGCCGTCGCATCGGTGCTGGCACTGATGCTGGCGGCATCGAGCGCGTGGGGCAGCGTGCTGTTTCGTCCCGATACGATGATGCGCACCAGTGAGCTGCAGCCGGGCATGAAGGGCACCGCGAAGAGCGTCTTCCAGGGCACCGACATCGTCACGTTCAACATCGAGGTGCTCGGCGTGCTGGAGAACAGCAACCTGGGCGGCGATATGATCCTGATCGAGGCGCTCGACGGGCCGGCCGTGGACGAGGAGATCGGCATAGCCCGCGGGATGAGCGGCAGCCCGGTCTACATCGGCGACAAGCTCATCGGCGCCATCGCCTTTGTGTGGAGCTTCTCCAGGGTGCCCATAGGCGGCGTGACGGCCATCGAGGACATGCTCGAGGCCATGGAGCCGGGCCCGGCGAAGCGGACCGAGCGCCGCGCTGCCACGATCCCCGTGCAGCTCGGCCATCGGACGATAACGCGTGCGGTCACCGTGGGGTTCGGCCGCCGGGCCGAGGAGGTCTTCGAGGGCGCCGACACCATCGTGATGCAGCCGGTGCCCACGCCCCTGTACTGCAGCGGCTTCGGCCGACGGAGCCTGGAGCTGATGCGGGAGGCCTTCGCCGAGTACGGCATCGAGCCGATGGCCGGCCCCGGTCCCGTCTCACCGTCGAAGATCGTGCCCGTGGAGCTGGAGCCCGGTGCTGCCGTTGGGCTGGAGCTCATCTCCGGAGACTTCAACTCGGCGGCATTCGGCACCGTGACGTACCGCGACGGCGATAGCATATTGGCCTTCGGCCACCCCTTCATGCAGTCCGGCGCGCTCGATATCCCCATGGCCACGGCCTGGGTGCATCACGTCATCGCATCGTCGAATGTGTCTAACAAGATGATGAGCTCCATGCAGTCCGTGGGCCGCTTCCAGCAGGATCGGCCCTGGTCCGTGGCCGGCGCCGTCGGCTCCCTCCCCGCCCTCGTGCCCGTTACCGTCCGCATCCACGACAGCACCCGGGACCTCACCAAGGAGTTCACCGTCAAGGTGGCTCAGCACAAGCGCATGACGCCCACGTTCGTGCTCACCACTGTCCTGAACGCGGCCGACGCCACCTACACCATGATGGGCAAGGGCACGGCGGAGGTCCAGTTCCGGGCCCGCACGACGGATGGCGCCGTGGTGTCCCACAGCAACGTGTTCTTCAACACGCTCGCGCCCGCGTATTCGTCCGCCAACGAGGTCTCCGAGGCCATGTCCTTCCTGACCGACAACCCCTTCAAGGAGCACAAGCTCAAGGACGTCGAGGTCAACGCCACCATCACGGACGAAGACCGCTCTGCCACCATCGAGAGCGCCTACACGGAGCAGACCGTGGCCAAGGCCGGCGACGACCTCACCATCCACGTGCGCCTCAGGCGACCCGAGGACGAGAAGATCGAGAAGGTCGTCAAGCTGCACATCCCGGAGGACGTGCCGCCCGGGGCGCTACGCGTGGCCATCATGGGCGGCGGCTCAGCGCGCAGTATGAAGGCCCGCCTCGGGATACTCCCTCCGAGCATCGACTCCCTCGCCGACACCATTCGAGAATTCGAACGCACCGAGCCCAACACCCGACTCCTGGCAACGGCTGGCCTCCCGCAGCCCACGTACCAGCTCGGGCGTCGGGCGTTCGAGCGCTTCCCGTCGTCGCTGGCAGGCGTCCTCGGGCAGTCTCGCGCCACTCAGATGCTCAAGGGCAGGGCGATGGAACTCACGACGCACCTGGATACCGACCTCGTCGTCAGGGGAAGTCTGCTCATCGCGCTTCCCACGGCAGACAAGGAGGGCAAGGTCGGGCGAGTGAGGCCGACCAGGCCGCCCGGGGCCCCGCCCTCGTCCTCAGGGCTGCCTCGGCCGGCGGGAGTATGGCAGTATGACCTGTTCCCCGTCCTTGAGGGCCCCAAGTGGGCTCCCTGGTACTGCCGGCCCGACTTCACCGCCGTCGCGTGGCCCCTGGCCGCCGCCCCCCCGCTGCGACCGCCCGGTCCTCCCAGGTCCATGCCGCGGCCCCGGCCCGGAAGCGGCAGCGACGATGGCCCCGGCAAGGATGATGAGGAGGACGAGACGCCCAAGGCGGTGACGCGCCAGCTCAGCGACTGGAAGCAGACATCGGCCAAAGACTTCGGCGAGGGCAAACCCAAGGGCACTGCCGTGGTGAGCACCGGCGAAGTGATCCTCGCGCCCGCGCTGAAGACACTGCACAAGACGGACCAGTTCTATCTGTGGTCCGTCGCCGTTGACGAGAACGGCGCGGCCTTCCTCGGCTCCGGCAATGAGGGCATCGTGTACAGGATGACCCCGGACGGCAAAGTTGCCCAGCTCTGCGACCTGGATGCTGTGGCGGTTCACTGCCTGGCCATTGACGCCAAAGGGCGGCTCGTCGCCGGGACGGCGCCCGATGGCAAGCTCTTGCGCATAGACGAGAAGGGCAAGGCCTCGCTGCTGTGTGATGTGGAGCAGCCCTACATCTGGGCCCTTGTGCGCCGCGGCCCGGACCTGTATGCAGGAACAGGGCCCGGGGGGAAGATCCTCAAGATCGACGCGGACGGCGAGGCCAGCGTCTTCGCCGATCTGCCCGCCGATCATGTGCTCTCCCTCGCCTTCGCCGGCGACACGCTCTACGCGGGCACCGGCGAGAGCGGCGTCGTGTTCAAGGTGACTCCGGATGGCGAGCCAGAATCGGTGTACGGAGAGAGCGAGAAGGCCATCTCCGCGCTGGCCGTCGGGCCGAAGGGATATGTGTATGCCGGGACGGCTCCGGGGGGCAAGATCATCAGGATCGGCCCCGCGGGCATGGCAGAGGAAATCTACGACTCCGACGAGCGGGCCGTGCTGAGCATGTGGGCGGACGGCAAGGCCGTCTACGCGGGCACCGGCGACGAGGGCCACGTGCTGCGCATCGTGGACCAGGCGCCCGGCAAGCAGGACCCGGCCGTCGCGACGCTTGCCAAGACCGAGCGCCGCTCCGTCACTGCCCTGGCGGGGCTGCCGGGCGGCGCCCTCATCGCCGGCACCGCGAACATGGGCCATGTGCTGCAGCTCTCGTGGGCCGACGAGGCCGAGGGCGAGTTCACCTCCGAGGTGTTCGACGCCGACCGGCAGGCCACATGGGGCACAATCGCCTGGGAGGCCGCCGCGCCCAGGGGCACGAGCATGATCGTGCGGACCCGCTCGGGGAACGCGCCCGACCCGGACGCGAGCTGGAGCCCGTGGTCCGTGGTATGGGAGCGGGACACGGGGGCGCGAGTCCGCAGCCCCGGGAGCCGCTACCTGCAGTACCGAGCGGTCCTGAAGCGGACCAAGGGGACCAAGGGCGACGGCCCCGTGCTGAAGGCCGTCAGGACGACCTTCCTGCCCGAGAATCAGCGGCCAGAGGTGGAGCTGACGGCGCCGACGGACGGCGCCGCCGTCTCCAAGAAGGCCGAGATGAAGTGGAAGGCCGAGGACCCGGACAAGGACACGCTGCTGCACAAGGTATACACGTCCACGGACGGCGGCGAGTCATGGAAGGCGCTCGACGAGGAGCTGGACGAGGACGAGTACGAGTGGGACACGGAGGAGCTGGACGACGGCCGCTACGCCGTCAAGGTGGTCGTCTCCGATGAGCTCAGCAACCCGGCCAACCCCCGGTCGGCCGAGGCCATCGCCGTGCCCGTCGTCGTTGACAACACTCCCCCGCGAGTGGTGGAGCGCGAGGTGGGCGACGTGGCGGACGACAAGACCGTCACCGTCAGTGCCCTTGCCCTCGACTACAGCAGCCCCGTGGCCTCCATCGAGTACCGCATCGGCGACGAGGGCAAGTACCGCGGCGTGGCCCCCGAGGACGGCATCTGCGATTCACTGACCGAGCGCTTCTCCTTCACCACCACGGAGCTGGAGCCCGGCAAGCGGGAGATCCAGTTCCGCGTCGGCGATGCCGCGGGCAACTGGTTCGAGGATACCGTCAAGGTGACGGTCCCCCGCAAGGCGGACAAGGAGGAGGAGAAGAAGACCGACGAGGAGGCGCAGGGCAAGCCCGAGCCCGCCGAAGAGGACGCCGCGGCCACGAAGCCCACGCAGGCCAAGAAGGGCAAGGGGAAGCGCCGCCGGGCGCAGACAGCCACGCCGAAGGGCAACAGCGAAGGCAAGTAGGCAGCAGCGAATCCACACCATGCCGCCGACACACAAGCGCATCCGCGCCGTCGATGCCGCGCTCGCCACCGTTCACGGCCCCAGGCCGCCGCGCGAGCGCTCCGATCCGCTCGACGGCCTCATCGGCACCATCCTCTCCCAGAACACCACCGACCTGAACTCCCACGCCGCCTTCGCATCGCTCAAGAAGCGCTACCCCACGTGGGAGCAGGCCCGCCGCGCCCGCACGACCAGCATCGCCAGGGCCATCGAGCGCGGGGGCCTCGCCAACATCAAGGCCGAGCGCATCAAGGACATCCTCGACCAGATCCACGCCGAGCGCGGCGAGCTGAGCCTCGATTTCCTCTCTGACATCGACCCGGACGAGGCGGGCGCATACCTGCTTCGGTTCAAGGGCGTCGGCCCCAAGACCGCCGCCTGCGTCCTCATCTTCAACTGCGGCCGCCCCGTGTTCCCTGTGGACACCCACGTGTTCCGCGTCGCCACCCGCCTCGGCTGGCTGGCCGAGAAGAGCACCCCCGAGAGCGCCCACGAACAGCTCCAGGCTGTCGTCCCGCCCGACATCGCCTACCAGATCCACATGAACATGGTCGCCCACGGCCGCCGCCTCTGTCGGCCGAGCAAACCCAAATGCCCCGAGTGTCCCGTGCGGCGGTACTGCAAGTACTACCGCGAGGTGGTGAAGGTGAGAGCCGCCGCCAAGGCGTAGGACACGAGCGATGAGACGCAGCGTTCTGCTACCGGCAACAACGGCCGCTGCCATCGCCGCCATCCTCCCCGGCTGCACCCTCGAGCGCGTTCAGCCCGAGGGCGAACCCCGCGTCACCCTCGTGTTCGGCATCGCCGGCGACCCGGTGGAGCAGGCGACCTACGGCAAGCTCGCGGCCGCCTTCGAGGAGCGCAACCCCGACATCGAGGTCACCCTCCGCCACGTCCCCACCCGGTTCGAGGACAAGATGCAGACCGAGATGGCTGGGGGCACCGCCCCCGACGTCATGTTCTTCCAGGACGAGTACTTCCCCATGTTCGCCGCCAAGAACGCCTTCCTCGATCTCACTCCCTACATCGAGGAAGACAACATGGACCTGAGCGATTTCTTCGAGCAGGGGATCGTGGAGTTCTCCTACCAGGGCCGCCTGCACGGCTTCCCCCGCGACTGGGGCGCCAATGTCATCTTCTACAACAAGGACCTCTTCGACCAGGCCGGCGTGCCGCACCCCGACGAGGACTGGACGTGGGACGACTTCCTCGATGCCGCCACCCGCCTCACCCGCGACAACGACGCCGACGGCCGCGTCGACCAGTACGGCTTCGTCATCAGCACCACGGTGCACTACGGCCTCCCGTGGGTGTGGGCCGCCGGCGGCGAGGTGCTCAACGAGGACAGGACCGAGTGCACCATCTTCTCCCCCGAGTCCGTCGCCGGGCTGCAAGTGTACGTGGACTACATGCTGAAGCACAAAGTCGCGCCCAGCCCCATGCAGACCGAGACCCTCGACGTCACGGCCATGTTCATGACCGGCCGGCTCGCCATGTACAATGGCGGCCCCTTCGCCGTGCCCCAGTACCGCACCATTGAGGACTTCGAGTGGGACGTGGCCTTCTTACCCAAGGGCCCCAGGGGCCGCGTCACCCGCTACTACGGCGACGGCTACGTGGCGTGGCGCGAAACCGAGCACCCGCGCGAGGCCTGGGAGTTTCTCAAGTTCCTCACCAGCGAGTACTGCGAGCGCCTGTACGCCGAGGACGCCCGCGGCATCCCCAGCCGCAAGTCGGTGGCCTATTCCGAGGACTTCATCCGCCCCGACACCCCCTGGGACGAGCGCATCTTCGTGGACTCGGCCAAGTACGCCCACCTCCAGCCCATCACCACCAGGTACCCCGAGATGGACGTCGCCTGGCGCGAGCCCTACGAGCGCATCCTCCTCGGCGAGCTCACCGTCGCCGAGGCCCTCGAGATCATGGACCACCAGCTCGATGAGTTGCTGGCGGAGGCGGGATGAATCAGCCGGCTGCCTCGATGGCCGCCGCAATCCGCTCCCGGGCCGCCATCAGATGCGCCGGGTCGGTGTCCCAGGCGAACCAACTCCGTCCGATGGCGCGCGCGGTCTCATCTGCGAGGTCCTTGCCGCCCCGGTCGGCCAGGAGCTTGAGATACTCGTAGTCCTCCATCCCTTCACGGATCATCTTCAGCCGGATCGATGCCACGGGACCGTCGAAGCCCACCTGCGCGCCCGGGTAGAACAGCGACCCCTCGCAGTTGTATCCCCGGCTGCGGTCGCGCCCGTAGGTCACCGGATCGGTCCACGGATCCGGCGTCTGCGCCCAGTAAACCGTCGTCCAGTACAGCAGCCCGGTCATCCCGTAGCGCCAGTTGATCCACAGGGGAACGCGGTAATTGAGCGCGGGGAAGTCGAGCTGCCAGTACGGGCTCGGCTCTCTCCCCTGGCACAGCGCCGTGTAGCCCCAGAGCTTCTCGCCCCTGGCGAGCCGCTCGGCCGCGGTCGGCTCGTCATACAGCGCCCACAGGGGCACCCAGGTGTCCACGGCGCCGTAGAGGTCGCCCCACTCCGGGTTTGAGGTGATGGTCTGCTCAGTGCAGAGCACGTTGAACTTCGGGCTCGCCTCGTGGATCAGCGCGGCCCGCTCCCGCACGTACTCGTAGGCCTCGGCGTCGTTGGGCTCGTCGCGCACGTAGATGTACGCCATGTCCGCCCAGCCGTTGGCCTCGAGGTAGCTATACAGATTGCGCAGGTACTTCACAGCGGTGGCGCGGTCGGCTCCGAGCGGGTCCTTGTACGGCATGCTCCGCTGGAGCCGGAGGGAGTTCAGGCCGAACTCCTCGATGTAGTACTTCAGGATCGCATGGGACTCCGACGTGTCGATGCTGCCGTCCGGCAGAGGAGTGGGATGGCAGCGAGCGGGCGCCGCCGGCATGATGCGGTGCAGGATCATCTCCGCGTGGTAGCGCGCCTCGATGACCTGGAACGCCGGGTCGCTTGCCTTGAGGCCGTGCTGCGGGGCGGCGCGGGCGACGCTGCCGAAGTCCGACTGCACGCTGGGGGGCCAGGGCAGCACGAAGTCGCGCACGGTGAGGGCGATGGGGACCGTCGCCTCCGCGCGGCGCGCCCGAACGGTGACCCGCGCCTCGTAGAGCCCGGGACGCGCCTCCGGCGGCACCCACACCTCGCCCCAGATGGGCTGGTTCTTCCCGGCCTCGACGTCGAAGGGCTGTGCCCGATACTTGGCCGGGCCAAAGGGCCTCGGCGGATCGTCGGGCTCTCGGTCCGGGGCCTGGATGGGGTTCTCGAACGGAATCAGCGCGTCCGGCCACCAGCCCGGCGGCGTGTCGCAGCGGGCGCTGGGTCGCGTCACCTGGATGTAGTGCTGCCGGAGTAGATGGATGTTGTCCCGGTCGATGAGGTCGCGCCGGGCGACCAGAGCGCTGGCCTCGACCCTCACGCCGGAGAGCGATGCGCCGCGCGCCGTCACAATGACCTGGAACGGCTCCCACTCGTTGCGGGCGGCGCTGATGGCTATCTGTCTGTCGGCGGTGGGCGCATCCTCGGGCTGGACGCGGGTGGTCGCCGGCGCCGTCCAGACCAGCATCTCGGCGCGGGCTTGAGTGGCGGCGAGGGCCAGTAGGGCCAGCCCACATGGAAGTCCGAGTGTGACCTGTCGATTACTCATCGCGACCCCTCCTCTTGCTGCTTCCGCGCAGCTCGTAGCTGCCAGAGGCACCCTCGAAGTAGACGCACTTCCCGTCAGCACTCACGGGAAGGGCCTCGCCGACGGGCTGCCCGCTCCGCGCGACCGACCACCGGCCCGGCTGCAGGTCGCAGACGAGGAACTTCAGTCGCCCATCGCCCTCGACCGTGAATCTCGCCCCGTCGAGAAGCTCCCCGCTCCGGCCGAACAGGGCGATGCGATCCAGCACTGCCGCGCCCACGAGGTCATCGCTCGATATGGCCCGCACCGCGGGGCCACGTGCGGTGTCCTCGTCCATGACCGTGAGCACGTGGAGGAACTCGTCGGCCCTCGCGGGCGCGGCGGGCGAGACCTTTATGCGCCAGGCTCCCGCCTCGACGCCCGGTCGCTCCAGGCGCTGCCGGTAGTTCGTCCCGGCGCTCTCGACCCAGAACTCCCAGCCCGGCCCGCCGACCTTGGTGATCGAGGCCTCCTCCGGCAGCAGGCTCTCGGCGACCAGCTTGCCACCATAGTCTCCCTCATCCCGCACGACGCTGACCGTCCGCCGCTCTATCATCGGCTCCTGAATCGTGTGCAGCAGCCAGGTCTTCTTGAAGCTCGGGTCGGCCGACGCCACGCGGTCGAACACCACGAGCACGCATGGATACGTGGCGTCGCCGGTGTTGAGGGTGACCATGGATCGCGTCACCTTGCTCACCTTCGACGTGTACGCCTTCGTGATGTCCCCGGCGATGTAGCTGTACTCGGGCGTGATGGCGTCGGGGCCGAACTCGTGCGCCGTCACCTCCGCCATGCGGTAGTCGTTGGAGAGCAGCTCCTCCAGGTCGCGCGGATGATCCCGGCCCTCGTTGGGGAAGCGCTGCCCGCCGTCGTTCACGGCGCCCTTGTGCTGCTTCTCGGCGGGGTCGAAGATGAGGAGCCCGTTGTGCGAGATGGTCTGGTGGTAGTAGTGCAGCCAGTGCTCGGATCCGTATGCGCCGAAGTCCCCCTGGTAGATCCCGCTGCTGATGGCCAGCGCGCCGCGGTAGTAGAGCTGGAACGTGCCGAAGTCCTTGCGCTGGTGGTTGCCGAAGAAGTACTCCCCGATCCGCATGTGCGCGATGGCGTCCCGGCTCTCGGCCCCCATCTGCCAGCCCGTGCGCGCCACCATCTCGCCCATGGGCTCAGCGAAGTACTTGGTCTTAGGGAGCTCGTCCAGAGGCCGCGTGGCCACGCCGGGCTCGCGGAACAGCAGCTCGAACGCCCTGTCCCCGGACGACGGCCCGCTGCTGCCGCAGAAGATCCCGCGGTCCACCATCCCCAGCAGATAGGGGTCGTCGTAATACGAGCCAGTCAGCGTGACCTGGAGCTGCTTCCGCCCCGATTTGCCGCGGTGGTCGTACGTGTCCCCGATGCGTATCTGCTGCCCGTCGGGTCGCAGGCAGTAGAGCATGTGGTAGGGCACAAACTGCTGCTCCCGGCTCAGTACATCGCCCGCGCCTATCCGGCGGAACAGCCAGCTCGCCGCCTGGTCGTACACGAAGCGCGCCCGGTAGGAGTCGCCCTGATGGTGCGCGTGGGCCGGGTAGTAGAAGTCGCGCACCTCGACGAACTTCCCGAAGAAGACCCTCGCCGCCGCGTCGTACATCTTCCGCGACTCGTCGTAGATGGCGAGCCCCGCCGGGAGTTGGTCCGTGAGCAGCCAGCCCTCCGTGCTGTGCCCGACTACCGCTCCGCCCCTGGGCTCCGCCGGGTACCCGGGGCTGTGCGAGGCCGCGATGCGCTCGAACTCCCTGATGAACTGCTGCTTCTCGTCGTCTGTCAGCAGACCGTAGCACCAGTCGTAGACGCAGGCGCACTGGTGCATGGGCGCGCGGAACACCCGCGCATCGTCTGACTTCTTCAGAACCGGCAGGGCCATCTCGATGGCCCGCCGCCCGACGGCCCGATCCTCCGTCGCGAGGTACACGAACGCGCTGCACAGGATCGCGTAGCTGTCGGAGCCCTCCGCTCCCCGCTTCACCCTCTCCCAGGCGTCTTCGAACTCCTCGCTCGCGACCTTCTCGCGGATCTTCGGGAGGTCATCCGGACGGACGTATACTCTCGGGTGCCCCGGCGGCACGGTCGGGATATTGACGTCCTGACCCCGCGCCGGGCCGGGCACGGCGAGCATCAGTGCTATGGCCAGCGCCAGCAGGGACATTTCGCTCATTCCTCTCACTTCCGGTTCACGGCTCGTTTCGCGTCGCCGCACGCCGCATCCTGCGACGAGGAGAAGCTGGCAGTGGCGCCGAAACCGCACCGAGGACGGGGATACGCCGTCGTCTCAGGAGGACTGCCAGTGCGTCGAAGCGTGACACTTCCACTACTACTGCTGCTATGCGCGTCGCTTACCATATTGCTCAGTGCCGCCGCGCGGGCCCAGACGGATGCGGGGGCCGCAAAGGAGGGCGCCGCAGTGGACCAGCGAGCCGTGCCTGACTTCTGGAAGGGCAGCGTCGAGGATGTCGCTCAAGTCGTCGCCGAGGTGGGCCGGGGGAGGGTCAGCGTCATCGCACGCTCGCCCGGCGGGCGCGACGTGCACCTCGTGGCCTACGGCGAGCCGGACGATCTGCGCTCGCAGGCCAACTACAACTCCGCCTGCGGCGGCCGCGACCCGGCGGCCTATGCCCGCAAGACGGAGGGCATGAAGCCGGTCGTCTTGCTCGTCGGTCCCGTGCACGGGCAGGAGATGGAGAATGTCGCCGGCCTGCTGAACCTCATCCGCGTCGCGGAGACCGGCAAGGACTGGCGGGGCAGGGACTGGCCGCGGCTCGCCGGCAACATCGCCAGGTGCCGCCTGCTCATCATCCCCTGCGCCAATCCCGACGGCCGCGCCCGCTGCCCGTACGATAGCTGGATCGGCGTTCCGCGCCAGACCATGACCAAGTTCGGCCAGGGCACGCGAGAGGATGGGTCGCTGTACGGCTGGCCCGGGTGCAAGCGCGTGCATCCCATGGTGGGCGATGTGGGGCTGCTGGGCGCCTACTACAACGACGACGGCATCAACCCGATGCACGACGAGTTCTTCGCCCCCATGGCCGAGGAGACCAGGGGCATCATGGAGGTAGCCCGCACCGAGGCGCCGGACTTCGCGGTCAGCCTCCACTCGCACGGCAGCCCGCCGGCCGTGCTCGAGCCGCACTACGTGCCCATATTCATCAAGGAGCACGTTCAGCAGTTCGGCGAGCGGCTGATGCAGCGCTACCAGGAGGCCGACCTCCCGGCAGGTCGCGTGCCGGGCATCAGTGACGACGGGGACAAGTTCCCGCCGCCCTCGTTCAACCTCGTGAGCGCGCTGCATCACATCTGCGGGGCCGCCTCGTTCACCTTCGAGTGCTGTCACGGCATCACCGGCAACGAGCGCTACCCGCGGGTCACTTTCGACCAGATCGTGGACATCCAGCTCCTCCTGTATGATGAGCTCCTGCAGTACGCCGTGGACAGCCCGGTGCACTGGCTGCAGGAGGACGCGCCCTAGCTACGAGCCCGGCGATGAGTCAACCATGCACATCGGCATTCCCGTCGAGCGAATCCCTGACGAGCGCCGCGTGCCCATCGTGCCCGACGGTGTGCGCGCCCTCTGCGCCGCCGGGCACGAGGTGAGCCTCGAAGCCGGCGCGGGAGAGGGCAGCGGGATCGCCGACGAGGACTTCGCCGCGGCCGGCGC
>JASFTE010000042.1:0-14198 GCA_050114035.1 Armatimonadota bacterium
ACCGCGGAGGGGCTCGGCTTCCACGCGCTCGCCGGGGCCAACCGTCATGTCGAACGATACGTCGCGCCCGCCGTCGGGCAGCGTGAAGTTGGCGTGCGGCTCCCGCAGCACGGCCAGTGCCCCGGCTATCGCGGCCCGGTGTGTGCTGAGGTCCTCCAGGCTGAACGTGCGGACGGCCGTGCCGGCGGGATAGTGGCGCACCTCGATCTGGTAGAAGTGGACCCGGTCGAGCCTGCCGCGCCACTCGATGCGCAGGCTCCTGGCGAAGGCGATGGGGAAGTAGCAGGCCTGGGCCTGCCGGAAGCCCTCGTCTATGGGCTCCTCGATGAGCCCGGCCTTCTGCGCCAGAACGCTGTACGTCTGACCGAGGAAGGCAGCGGCGCTGCCCTGGTACAGCGGCTCCGCGCCGCCGTCGAGCGTCACGGTGACCTCGCCGTTGATGGCGGCGGTCCAGGTGCGGACGATGGCGCCGGGGCCTTTGACGTCGGCCATGAGGTACGTGCCCACGCCGTCGTCGCCGGGCTCCTCGATAGTCGCCAGGAAGTTCGGGATCGGCTCGCGCCCGAAGCCGTCGCTGTTGGCGTACCAGTTCGGCGCGTAGGGCGCGCGGCTCCGGCGATCATACGACGAGAACTGCGTCGTCTTGTACGGCGGGTCGGGGAACTGGGCCAGCGTCTGCAGGTCGGTCATCTGCCGGACCAGGTCGCCCGTGGAGATGGCCCCGGCCGGGGCGCCCGCGTCGGCGGCGCTGACGAGACCCGCCCCGACAGGGAAGAACATGCCCAACAGCGCGAACACGAGGATCATTGGCGCGCTCCCCCGTTGCCTCCGCCTCGCACTCGTGCCAGGAGGCGGGGGCATGATACCTGACTTGCAGGCTGCGCGGCAAGGGCGAGCCGCGGGACGTGGCGAAGAGGGAGTGCGGATGAGTTGGTGCCGGGAGGTCTGCTCATGTTGGCGCGATGCGCGTCGGTACTGTCGATCCTGGTGCTCGCCAGCGGCGTCGCGGCGGCGCAGGAGTGCTTCACGATCACGGTCGTTGATGAGGCGACGGGGCGCGGGGTCCCGCTGGTGAAGCTGACGACGGTGAACGGCATCCGCTGCTACACGGACAGCAACGGCATCGTGGCCTTCAGTGAGCCGGGGCTCATGGGGCAGCGGGTGTTCTTCCACGTCAAGAGCCACGGGTACGAGTACCCGAAGGACCGTTTCGGGAACCGAGGCCGGGCGTTCGATGTGACGCCGGGAGGCAGCGCGCGCATCGGTATCAGGCGCGTGAACATCGCCGAGCGTCTCTATCGGGTCACCGGGGCCGGGATCTACCGGGACACGGTGCTGGCGGGCCTGCAGCCGCCGGTGAGTCGGCCGGTGCTGAATGCGCTGGTCCTCGGGTCTGACAGCGTGGTAAACGCGGTCTACCAGGGCAAGCTCTACTGGTTCTGGGGGGACACGAATCGCCCGGCGTACCCGCTGGGCAACTTCCACGTGCCGGGCGCCACGTCGCTGCTGCCGTCCGAGGGCGGGCTCGATCCGGAGGTCGGGGTGGAGCTGAGCTACTTCCTCCGGGAGGATGGCTTCGCCAAGGAGACGGCGCGCATGCCCGGCGAGGGCCCGACGTGGATCAACGGCCTCGTGACGCTCACCGGCGACGACGGGCGCGAGCGGATGTTCGCGGCCTACTGCAAGGTGCGCAAGTTCCTCGAGGTGTACGAGCGCGGGCTGGTGGAGTTCGACGACGGGAAGCAGGAGTTCGCGAAGGTCGCGGAGTTCGACATGGACGCGCCGGCTCTTCCCCACGGGCATCCCTTCAAGCAGACGGTGGACGGCGTCGAGTACGTCTACTTCGCCGATCCGTATCCACTGACGCGAGTGCGGGCGGAGGCGCAGCAGTTGGCACGCCCGTCCAGCTATGAGTCGTTCACGCCCCTGAAGCGCGGCGGGAGGGAGCTCGACCGGGTCGAGGCTGGGGCGCTGCGGTACGGCTGGAAGCGGAACACGAGCCCCGTCGGGCCGAAGGAGCAGGCGAAGCTCATCCGGGAGGGGCAGATGCGGCCGGAGGAGGCGCTGCTACAACTGCAGGACGCCGACACGGGGGAGGCGGTGCGCGCGCACCGGGGCTCGGCGTACTGGAACGAGTACCGGGGTCGTTGGGTGATGATCACGGTGCAGTCGGGCGGGACGTCGGCGCTGGGCGAGGTCTGGTACGCGGAGGGCGATACGGCGCTGGGGCCGTGGGTGTACGCGCGGAAGATCGTGACGCACGAGAAGTACAGCTTCTACAACCCGAAGCAGCACCCGATGTTCGACAAGGAGGGCGGGCGGGTCATCTTCTTCGAGGGGACGTACACGCGCATGTTCTCGGGCAACCCCGACCAGACGCCCCGGTACGACTACAACCAGATCATGTACAAGCTGGATCTGGCGGATGCGCGGCTGGCGCTGCCGGTGCCGGTGTACGACGTCTCCGACGAGGGCGAGCCGCAGCGACTCGGGACAGTGTGGGATATGGGCGAGAGGCCGGGGACGCGGCGCATTGCCTTCTTCGCCCTCGACCGCCCGCGGCCGGGCACGACGCCCGTGCGCGGGGATGGTCAGCCGCCATTACATGGGCTGCCGGCCGATGTCGAGGAGCCCCCAGCCACGACGGTCCCGCTCTACGAGCTCACCGCCGAGGATGGGACGGGGCGGGCGTACTCCACCGATGAGGCCGGCGCCCCGGCCGGGTATCGGCGCTCCCCGAAGCCCATCTGCCTGGTCTGGCGGAATCCGTTCCGCGCAAGTATCGAGTGGGATTGAGGGGCGATGGGCCTGGCGCGGGCAGTATATCGAATCGCGGCGGGACTGGTGACGGTGGCAGCTCTGGTCCCGAACGTGCGGCTGTACCGCGGGGGCACCGACCAGAGCGGCGTGGCGCCCGACGTGTTGCCGCAGCTTCGGTTCGTTGGTGGGGCGCTACGGGAGGGAGCCGGAAAGCGCATGCAGGGGCTATTCCCGGAGGGGTTCTTCTTCAGCCACGCGCTCTACGGGATGGCGTGGGTCGAGGTGGGGCAGCGCCAGGCACCCGGTTCGGCACTGCATGAGCGGGCACTGCGGGAGGCCCGGTGGGCACTGGGCAGGCTCGACTCGCCCCAGGGGCGCGGGCCGTTCCCTGCCGAGCTCGATCCGCCGCATGGCGTGTTCTACGTGGGCTGGAGCAGTTGGCTGCGGGGCGGCGTCATCGGGCTGCAGCCGCCCGGGCAGCGCGACAGGGATGAGGTCAGCCGGTTTGTGGCCGATTGCGAGGCGCTCGGCAAGGCGTTGGACTCCAGCGAGACGCCCTTTCTGCAGGCGTACCACGCGCAGGCCTGGCCGGTGGACAGCACGGTGGCTGTCGCCGCGCTGCGGCTGCACGATGCGCTTCTCCCGGATCGCTTCGACGCGGCGATTGCGACGTGGCTGAAGGAGGCTAAGGCGCGGCTGGATCCGGCGACGGGGTTGCTGCCGCACCGGGTTGATCCCCGAACGGGCGAGGCGGTGGACGGCGCCCGCGGATCGTCGCAGAGCGTCATTGCGCGCTTCCTGGTGGAGATCGATCCCGACTGGGGACGCCAGCAGTACGAGTTGTTCCGGCGGCAGTTCGTCGGGCGGCTGCTCGGCGCGCCGGGCGTGCGCGAGTACCCCACCGGCGTCGCCGGTGGCGGAGACGTGGATTCAGGCCCGCTCATCGGAGGCATCAGCGCATCGGCGACGGTGGTGACGGTGGGAGCGGCGCTGGTGCACGGGGACCGGGAGTTGGCCGACCCGCTGCTGCAGACCATCGAGGCCTTTGGCACGCCAGTCAGTTGGCGCGGCGCAAAGCGGTACAACTGCGGGCTCCTGCCGGTGGGCGACGCGTTCCTTGTGTGGTCCAAGACGGCCCGGCCGTGGGTCGCTCGGCCTCCCGCGGCGTCGCTGCCGCCGCCGGTCGGGCGGTGGTGGCGCGCGCCGGTGCATGCGCTGTCCCTCGTGGCTATCGTCCTGCTGTGGGCGCCGATGCTGTGGCGGCGGAAGTGAGGAGGCGTCGTCGGGCCGGCGTGACCTTGGGCCATGTCCCCCTCCCATCCCAGCGTGTGGCCGGATCTGCCTCCGACCGGCAAGACGTCCCATCTCCACGCCGTTCTCCCCACTCTCCCAGATAGCAAGAACGTTGCAGGGACACTGTGAAGGACGGCGGGCCGGGGGCTGCGGCACATCGGGTGAGTATCTACTCTCCAGGGATTGACCACATCGCCATGGACTCGTACGCTCTACTCAAGCTCGCCACAGCACCCAGTACCACGCCAGATGGCCTCCTCCTGGGGCTCGGCGCACGCGGGTGGGCGGGCTCGGGGCCAGGGGGCGCCACGGGGGGCGGCGTGGAGCTACTGACCGCGCCCAAATCCGGCGAAGTAGGCATTGTCGGATACGGGCAGGGCGGGCCCGTGCTCACGGCGCCGGCGGGCGGCGTTGACGCTTCGGTCGTGTTGCACGTCGGGTACGTCTGGAACCTGCCGAACGTCCGCAGCTACAGCGGTCCGTATGTGAGCGTGGGCGCGGACGTCCGCAACTGGGGCGTGTCCTATTTCCAGGCGCCGAAGCCGAACCTCCCCGGCAGGGGCGGGCCCTTGCACCCACTGCTTGGCAGAACCCAGCGGGGATGGACGGTCGGCGGGACCATGATCCCCGCCAGCATAGTCGGGGCGCTCGAGAAGCTCACGCGGCAGTACTCGGGAGTATCTCTGTACGGACTTCTCTCCAACTACCACGAGCCTCGCGTAACGAACGTGGACGATCCGCACGAGATGTACCGCCTGCTCGTGGGCGCCTCGTGCCTTGCGGGCATGGCGCTCGGGGTCTCGGGGGGCGGAGGTCGGGACGGGGCACGGGCAGGCGCGCTCGTGGGTCTGCTGTCGGGCGTTTCTTACGCTGCCGCCGGTGTCCCGGCCGAAGGCTATCTGCGTCAAGCCCGCGAACGACGCACATGGTAGGATGGGGTGGGCCCTATCAGTACCCACAGGGAGAGACTGCAATGCCGAGAGAGATGACCCGTCGCGAGCTGCTTGGCGCGGGGGCGGCGGCCGCCGCCGCGGCTGTGCTGAGTCACACCGGGGCCAGTGCGGGTGAGGGGACGCAGAGGCGGCGCAACATCGTCTTCATTCTCATCGACGATCTGCGCTACGACGCGCTGGGGTACAAGGGGCACCCGTTCCTGCAGACGCCGCACATCGATGCGCTGGCCGGGGGCGGGGCGGACTTCGCCAACGCCTTCGTGACGACGAGCCTGTGCTCGCCCAGCCGGGCATCGATTCTGACCGGGCAGTTCATGCACAACCACGGCGTCGTGAACAACCAGGACCTGATGCGCGAGGGCACTCTCACCTTCCCACAGGTGCTGCAGAATGCCGGGTACGACACGGGATTCATCGGCAAGTGGCACATGGGCGGCAGCAGCGATGCGCCGCGGCCCGGCTTCGATCACTGGGTGAGCTTCCGGGGGCAAGGCTCGCACTTCCCCGGCAGGAACACCCGCCTCAACATCAACGGCGAGCACGTGCCGCAGAAGGGCTTCATGACGGACGAGCTGACGGACTACGCCGTCGAGTGGCTGAACGGGCGCGGCGACGACAAGCCGTTCTTCCTGTACTTCTCGCACAAGTCAGTCCACGGGCCGTATACGCCGGCGCCGCGGCACGAGGGGCGATACGAGAATGCGCCGGTGACGCCGCCGGCGACGATGGCCGATACGCCGGATAACTACGCGGGCAAGCCCCGCTGGGTACGAGACCAGCGCAATAGCTGGCACGGGGTGGACTTCCCGTATCACAGCTCCCGCGACTTCGAGTCGCTGTACCGGGACTACTGCGAGCTGATACTCTCGGTGGATGACAGCATCGGGCGGGTGATGGACACACTGCGCGAGAGGGGGCTGGACGAGGACACGCTCGTGCTGTTCATGAGCGATAACGGGCACTTCTGGGGCGAGCACGGGCTCATTGACAAGCGGGCGGCGTACGAGGAGTCGATCCGCGTGCCGCTCATCGCCCATTGCCCGGCGCTCATCGAGCCGGGCACCACCATCGAGCAGGTCGTCGCCAACATCGACATCGGGCCGACGATCCTGGACGCGGCCGGGATCGCGGCGCCGGAGTCCATGGACGGCCGGAGCTTCCTGGGGCTGCTCGGCGGAGCGACCGACGCCGAGGCCTGGCGGGAGCACTTGCTGTACGAGTACTACTGGGAGTGGTCGTTCCCGCACACGCCGACGACCTTTGCCCTGCGGGGCGACCGGTACAAGCTGATCCAGTACCACGGCATCTGGGACACCGATGAGCTCTACGACCTGCGGGACGACCCGCGGGAGACGAGGAACCTCATCTTCGAGCCGGAGCATCAGGGCCGCGTGCGGGAGATGCGGCGGGAGCTGCACCGGATTCTGGTGGAGACCGGGGGCGCGCGGATCCCGTTCGGCGAGAAGCGGAGCCACGGCGCGAGTCTGCGGCGCCGAGGCGGCTCGGCGCCGGCGGGCTTCCCGCCGGAGTTCATGCGGGAGTGAGCAGTCGCCCGAGGCCGAAGCCTCGGGCGACAGGTGCTGGCGGGTGGCTGGCCGCGCTCAGGCCTACTTGGCGGCGACGCCCGGGATGCGGACCTCGCCCTCCTCGGGAATGACCACTTCGCCCGTCTCGAAGTCGTCGGCGGCGGGCTTCAGCGTCAGATTGTACATCTCGGGATCCTCGTCCGGATTCTCGTACATCTCCTCCCAGGTGATCCGCTTGCCGGTGTAGGCGGACTCCCTCCCCATGATGGCCGTGCCCGTGGACTCTGCCACCTGGCGGGCCTCGTTGATGGGCTTGTCGTTGACGATGGCATGGAGCAGGTGGGCGTGCTCTGACACGTACCCGCTCTTGTGGTAGCCCACGTCAGCGTACGGGTCGGGGCTCTGGATCTGGAAGTCGCCGGGCTTGTCTCGCTCGAACTCGAGGTCCTCGCCGACCCAGTTCCAGCACCCGGCGATCTGGCGGCACATGCTGTGGATGTGGATGCCGCCGGGGTACTCGAAGTCCACGCTGAAGAAGTCGTACATGTTGCCGCCGGGTCGGCGCGCGCGGCCGCCGAAGCCGCCGGCGCTGATAGGGTGGGCGCCGAGGAACCAGTTGGCGATGTCGATGTTGTGCACGTGTTGCTCACAGATGTGGTCGCCGGAGGTCTCGACCCACACGTGCCAGTTGCGGCACAGGTCGTCGGGGCCCTGTGGGTTGATGGGCTGCTTGCCGAATATGTGCCCCATGTTCCACGCCACGCGGCCACCGACGATGCGACCGCGGGCGCCGTCCTTGATCTCCAGCGCGCGCCTGTTGTAGTTCTCCTGGTGCCGCCGCTGAGTGCCGGCGACGACACTGAGCCCCTGCTCCGTGGCCTGCTCGCCGGCCTGGATGACCCGGCGCACGCCCGGCGGATCGACGGCCGAGGGCTTCTCGAAGAAGACGTGCTTGCCCGCCTCGATGGCAGCCTCGAAGTGCGGCGGACGGAAGGCCGGCGGCTGGCCCATGAGGACGATGTCGGGCCCGGCCTCGATGGCCTTGCGGTAGGCGTCCGCCCCGCCGAAGCAGAGCTCCTCGCCCACCCCGTGCCGGTTGCCCGCCGCGCGGGCCTTGTCCACAAACCAGTCCGCCGTGGCGACGACCTGGATCTCGAGGTTCCAGCCCAGCTTCTCATTGAGGTACTTGGCGGCCTCGAGGTGATCCCGCAGCGCCCCGTTCCCGCGGTTGCCGCAGCCGACGAGGGCGACCTTGAAGGTCCGGGGCCCGGGGACCCGGGTCATGGCCGCGAGGTTCGGCATGCTGCCGACAGCGGCGCCGGCCACCACGGCCCTGGCCGTGTGCCTCAGGAAACGGCGGCGTGACGACTCCTGCTTACCGTTCATGGAAGTCCTCCTCCTGCATGTGCATCTTCGGGCGAGGCGATCGTGCGCCGTATGTTCTCGCTGAATGCCGGGAGGCCCTCTTCGGGATCGGATGAAGGTTGACACGCGGCCCACGACCGCTTATACGTGCGGCGCGGGGCTTCGTTCTCCCACACCCACGTGCGGGAAGGTCGGGCGTGCTGTACTTCACGTATGCTCTCAATGCCGCGTTGATGATCGCGCTGCCGCTCCTCCTGGGCGTGTTCCTGGCGAAGCGCTGTGGGATGCGCTGGGCGCTGTTCGGCGTGGGGGCGATCACGTTCGTGGCTTCGCAGGCCGTGCACATCCCCCTGAACCACGGTCTGACCTTGCTGTTCGCAAAGAAGATCCTCCCCCTCCCGCCGCTGGCCTGGCAGCTCCCGTTCAACGCCGTGCTGCTCGGGCTCACGGCGGGGCTGTGCGAGGAGATCGCGCGCTACGTGGCGTACCGCCGCTTCCTGAAGGACGCGCGGTCGTGGCGCGAGGCGCTGATGTTTGGCGCCGGGCACGGCGGGGTCGAGGCGATGATCCTCGGCGCGCTGGCCGGACTGGGGCTGCTGAACATGGTCCTGCTGCGCAACGAGGGCCTGCTGCCGCTGTCGCTGCCGGCGGAGACGCGTGAGGCAGTGCGGGAGACCGTCGCCGGGTACTGGTCGGCGCCATGGCACGCCTCGCTGCTCGGGGCCTTCGAGCGCGTGTGGGCCATGTGCCTGCACCTGTCGCTGGCGGTCATGGTGCTGCAGGCATTGACGCGCGGGAGGCTCGTGTGGCTCGGAGCGGCCATCGGGTGGCACGCGGCGGTGAATGCGATCGCGATCTTCGGCGTGGGAACGTGGGGGCCGTACTGGACGGAGGCAGCACTGGGCGCGTGCGGTCTCGTGAGCGTTGCGATAGTGTATGCTCTGCGGCCGGGCGATGCAGAGCGCCCGGAACAGGGCACAACAGACTGAGCGCGACCTCCCCCACATCAACGCCTGTTGGCCCGTTCGTCCTCTGAACCTCGCCCAAATGTGGGCGGGCCCGTGCCGAGCGCATCGTCCCGGCGTGTGCCGTGGCACACGCAGGAGACGAACGCGAATCGAGGAATCTGCATGTGGACGCGTTGCCGAAAGGAGCCGCAATGATGCGTGTACGGAGTCTGCTGGGGATCGCCACCATCGCAGCGCTTGCGCTTGGCGCGGGATGTGGCCGGGGCAGGCACGAGAGGGTCACAGACGGCGACAGGGCCGCGAAGACGGTGGCGATAATCGACGTGAAGCGCGCGGCGACGACTGCCGAGGCGGAGGTGCCCGGGAGCGTGGAGCCGCTGCGGCAGGCGCACGTGGCGCCAAAGGTCATGGCGAAGGTGGCAGCCGTGCGCGTGCGCGAGGGGGATCGCGTGCGGCGCGGGCAGTTGCTCGTGGAGCTGGAGTCGAGCGACCTGCAGGCGCGGGTGGCGCAGGCCGCGGCCTCGGTGAGCGCCGCGCGGGCCGGCCATGGGCAGGCGCAGACGGCGCTGGAGATCCAGCGCGTGACAAGCAGCACGGACGTGCAGCAGGCGGAGGCGGCGCTGCGCATGGCGCAGGCGACGCTGGAGAAGGTGAAGCGCGGGCCACGGAAGGAGCAGCGCGACCAGGCCGAGCAGGCGGCGGCGCAGGCGAAGGCGGCGCTCGATGCGGCGGAGGCGCAGCTCGACCTGGTCCGGGAGGGCGCGCGGCGCCAGGAGAAGGCACAGGCAGCGCAAGCCGTGCGGCAGGCTCAGCAGGGGGTCACGCGGGCGCACCAGGGGGTGGCGGCCGCGCAAGCCGCCGCGCGCACGGCAGAGGCGGACTACAGGCGCATGGAGGCGCTGCTGGAGCAGGAGGTCATACCACAGCAGCGCTTCGACCACGCCAAGCTCCAGCACGACAGCGCCCAGGCCACGCTGAAGCAGGCACAGGCGGCGCTGGAGCAGGCGCGGGCGGCCCTCGAGCAGGCGAAGCAGCAGGAGAGTATGGTGCAGGAGGGCGCCAGGACACAGGAGGTGCGCCAGGCCGAGGAGGCAGTCAACCAGGCTCGGGCGGCACATGAGCAGGCGAAGCTCGAGCTGCAGATGGCCGACACCGGCGGGCGGCACGAGGACATCGCCGCGGCCGAGGGCGCCGTGCGGCAGGCTGAAGAGGGGCGGCGCAACGCGCGCGCCGCCGTCGCGCGGGACGAGCTGCGGGAACGAGATGTGGCGACAGCAGCCGCCGGCGTCGAGCAGGCCGAGGCGGAGCTGCAGGCGGCGCGGGTGATGCTGGGATATGCGCGTCTCGCAGCGCCCTTCAGCGGCGTCGTGACCGCCCGGCAGATCGACCCGGGCAGCATGGCAGCCCCGGGCGTGCCGCTGGTCACGGTGGAGGACGACTCGGCGTACCGGCTGGCGGCGACAGTCCCGGAGCGGCTGGCGGCGCACCTGCGCGTGGGGGGCCCCGTGCGGGCGGTGCTGGACGCGCTCGGTGCGGACTGGGAGGCCGAGGTCGTTGAGATGGTGCCGGCGGCGGACCCGGCGAGCCACACCTTCGTGGCAAAGGCAGAGCTGCCCACAGACGAGCGCGTGCGCAGCGGGCTCTTCGGCCGGCTTGTCTTCCCGACCGGCGAACGCCAGGCGATGCTCGTGCCCGAGACGGCGGTCTGGCGACAGAGCAGCCTGACGGGCGTGTTCGTGGTACACGAGGGGCGGACGCATCTGCGCATGGTGCAGCTTGGCGCAAGTCGGGACGGACGCGTCGAGGTGAACTCGGGGTTGAAGGAGGGTGAGATGATCGCCGCCGACGCGTCCGGGCTCACCGACGGCGGCCCGGTTGCGGGCGGGGGCGAGGGCAGCCCATGAATCGCACCTTCGGCCTTGCGGGACGGCTGGCACGGGCCTTCATCGACAGCCGACTCACGCCGCTGATTGTGCTGGCGTCGGTGGGCGCCGGGGTCTTTGCCACGGTGCTGCTCCCCCGGGAGGAGGAGCCGCAGATCGTGGTGCCCATGATCGACGTGATCGTGCAGGCGCCGGGCATGAGCGCGGAGGAGGTGGAGCAGCGGGTCACGCGGCCCATGGAGAAGCTGCTGTGGGAGATCCCGGGTGTGGAGTACATCTACAGCACGTCGAGCCCGGGGATGAGTCTGGCCGTGGTGCGGTACTTGGTGGGTGAGGACGAGACGGCGAGCGTCGTGAAGACGTACAACAAGATGTACTCGAACTTCGACCTCATCCCCCCGGGCGTGTCTGAGCCGCTCATCAAGCCGCGCTGGATCGACGATGTCCCGGTGCTGACGGTGACGCTCTGGGGCGAGGCGTACGACGGCTTCGCGCTGCGGCGGCTCGCGGCGCACCTGTGCTCGCCCATCAAGGAGATCCAGGACGTCTCGGAGGTCAAGATCATCGGCGGGCAGCGACGGGCGATCCGGGTGCTGCTGGACCCGGTGCGACTGGCGGGCTTCGGGCTGTCGCCGGGGGCGGTTGTGCAGATGCTGCAGGGAGCGAACCGGCAGCTCGCGCTCGGGTCCGTCGCGCGGGGGAACGCGGAGGTGCAGATCGAGGCCGGTCCGTGGCTGTCAAGCGCGGAGGATGTGACGCGGGTCGTCGTCGGCGTGTTCCAGGAGCGGCCTGTATACCTGGGCGACGTGGCCGAGGTCCGGGACGGGCCTGAGGACCCGCTCACCTATGTCACCTTCGCCGCGGGCCACGCCGCCGAGGAGAAGGGCATCGAGCACGCCGAGCCGGGGCGGACCTACCCGGCCGTGTCCATCTCCGTGGCCAAGCGCAAGGGCAAGAACGCTGCGACGGTGGTCAACCGCGTGCTCTCGAAGCTCGAGGCCATGCATGGGGCCGACGTTCCGGGCGACGTGCAGATGACCGTCACGCGCAACTACGGCGAGACGGCGGCGGAGAAGGCGAACGAGCTGCTGAAGCACATGCTCATCGCCATCTTTGGCGTGACGCTGCTCATCGCGATAGCGCTGGGCATCCGGGAGTCGGGGATCGTCCTGCTGGCCATCCCGGCGACGCTCTCGCTGACGCTGCTGGTCTTCCTCCTGTACGGCTACACGCTGAACCGCATCACGCTCTTCGCCCTGATCTTCTCCATCGGGATTCTCGTGGACGATGCCATCGTGGTGGTGGAGAACGTGGTGCGGCACTTCCGGATGCCGGGGAACCGGGGACGCCCGCTGCGGCAGGTGGCCGTGGAAGCCGTGGACGAGGTGGGCAACCCGACGGTCCTGGCCACCTTCGCGGTCATCGCCGCCATTCTGCCCATGGCCTTCGTGCGCGGCCTCATGGGGCCGTACATGCGGCCCATCCCGGTGGGGGCGTCGGCGGCGATGCTGTTCTCGCTCATCATCGCCTTCGTCATCTCCCCGTGGGCGTCGCTCCGGCTGCTTCGGCGGGCCGCGACGGACGGCCACGGCGGGCACGAGCGGCGCGAGGGCTGGACCACGCGGCTGTATCGGCGGATGATGGGACGGCTGATCCACCGGCCCAGGTGGGGCGTGGGCTTCCTGGCCGGCGTACTCGGGCTGCTCGTTCTCGCCCTGCTGATGTTCCCCGCGAAGCTCGTCGTGGTGAAGATGCTGCCCTTCGACAACAAGAGCGAGTTCCAGGTCATCATCGACACGCCGGAGGGGACCACGCTCGAGGAGACCGCCAGCGTCGCCCGGGCGCTCGGCGAGTACCTGTGCACCGTGCACGAGGTCACGGACGTGCAGGCGTACGCCGGGACGGCGGCGCCGTTCAACTTCAACGGACTTGTGCGGCACTACTTCCTGCGACGGGGGCCGAACGTTGCCGACCTGCAGGTGAATCTCCTGGCCAAGCATCATCGCAAGCGGCAAAGCCACGACATCGCCAAGGCCGTCCGCGCCCCCCTCACGGAGATAGCCGACCGGATGGGCGCGAAGATCAAGGTGCTGGAGGTGCCCCCCGGCCCGCCCGTGCTCTCGACGCTCGTGGCCGAGGTCTACGGACCCAGCTACGAGCGGCAGATCGAGATCGGCCGCCGGATCGAGGGGCTCTTCGAGGAGACCGAGGGCGTCGTGGACGCCGACACGTACATCGAGCACGAGCAGCCGAAGCTGCGGTTTCTCGCCGACCGCGAGAAGGCCGCGCTGGCCGGGATCGACGTGGACCAGGTGGCCCGGACGCTGGCCGTGGCCGTGCACGGCGCCTCGGCCGGGCTGGCGCACATGCCGAGGGAGCGGGAGGACGTGCATATCGCGGTGGAGGTGCCGAGGCATCAGCGCTCCGATCTGGACGCGCTGCGCGGCATCAAGCTGCGCGGGCGCATGGGGGCCCTGGTGCCGCTCAGCGAGCTGACCACCATCGAGCGCACGGTGGCCGACAGGAACATCTACCACAAGAACCTCATGCCCGTGGTGTACGTGGTGGGGGAGGTGGGCGGGCGGTACGAGAGCCCGGTGTACGCCATCCAGCGACTCAACAAGGCCATCGACCGGCTCGACATCCCCGAGGGCTACCGCATCGCGCGCCACGCCACGCGGCAGCCATTCCTGGCCGACAAGTACGCCATGAAGTGGGACGGGGAGTGGCACATCACCTACGAGGTCTTCCGCGATCTGGGGCTGGCCTTCGCGGCGGTGCTCGTGCTCATCTACGTGCTCGTGGTGGGGTGGTTCCAGTCGTTCAAGACGCCGATCATCATCATGATGGCCATCCCCTTCTCGCTCATCGGCATCATCCCCGGCCACGCGCTCCTGGGCGCGTTCTTCACGGCAACGTCCATGATCGGCTTCATCGCCGGGGCCGGGATCGTGGTGCGGAACTCTATCATCCTGGTGGACTTCATCGAGCTGCGGCTGCGTGAGGGGATGCCGCTGGAGGAGGCGGTCATCGACGCCGGCGCTGTCCGGTTCCGGCCGATGATGCTCACGGCCGCGGCGGTGTTCGTCGGGGCGAGCGTGATACTCTTCGACCCCATCTTCCAGGGAATGGCCGTCAGTCTCATGGCCGGAGAGGTGGCCTCGCTGTTCCTGAGTCGAACGGCGGTGCCGGTGCTCTACTTCCTGGCCGGGCGACGGCAGCCACCAGTCGCGCCCGAGGACGGTGACGGCCCCACCGGGGCATACGAAGACTCCGAGAAAGGCGAGTGACGACGGATATGGCAGGGACGCTGAGCCTTCTCGTGCAGCTCGTCGCGGCCGGCCTCGCCCAGGAGGCCCCGGCGGGGGAAGCCTATGACCTGCAGCGCGTCGTGGCCACGGCGCTGGAGCACCATGCCTCCCTTCGCGTCACGGCGGCGGAGGTGGCGGC
>JASFTE010000043.1:0-14174 GCA_050114035.1 Armatimonadota bacterium
CACGCACGCGCCATAGATGATGCCCACTACGGCCAGGACGGCGATGAAGGGCATGAGCGTCTGTGCCGCGTCCGGGAACAGCGGCAGGCAGAACCGCGCGAAGCCGTACAGCCCGATCTTCAGCAGGACGCCTGCCAGGATCACACTGCCCGCCGTGGGCGCCTCGACGTGCGCGTCGGGAAGCCACGTGTGGAACGGGAAGATGGGCACCTTAATGGCGAACGCGAGGCCGAAGGCCGCGAACAGCCAGATCTGCAGCCTCACGGCCAGCCCGCCCTGCTCGATGAGCCACACCACATCGAAGCTCTGCGCGCCGTGCTGGTAGTACAGCACCAGGATGCCCACCAGCATGAGCACGCTGCCTACCATCGTGTACAGGAAGAACTTCACCGCGGCGTATATCTTGTCGGGCCCCCCCCAGACGCCGATGAGCAAGTACATCGGGATCAGCATTGCTTCCCAGAAGATGTAGAACAGGACGAAGTCCAGGGCCACGAACGTGCCGATCATCCCCGTCTCCAGCAGCAGGAAGCACGCCATGTACGCCTTCACGCGCTGGGTGATGGCGCGCCAGGACGACAGAATGCTGATGGCCGTGAGGAACGTGGTCAGCAGCACCAGCAGCAGGCTGAGACCGTCAATGCCGACGTGGTAGTACGCGCCGATGCTCTGGATCCACCGCGCCTTCACCTCGAACTGCATGCCGCTCTCCCGGCCATCGAAGAGCCAGAAGAGCGGACACGACGCCAGGAAGGTGGTTCCTGAGCACGCCAGAGCCACGACGCGGTACAGCTCGTCCCGGCCCCGCGGCAGCAGCAGGATGATGATAGCGCCCGCCGTGGGCAGGAAGATCAAGAACGTCAGGATGTCCAGGTTGAAGCCCTGCATGATCTCGATACGCTACGAGTGGAGCATGTACAGCAGCATGGCGACAACGCCGATGGCGGTCGCGAGCGCGTACGAGCGGACGTAGCCTGTCTGCAGTCGGCGCAGCAGGCCGGAGGCCCAGCCAACCAGCCGTGCGACGCCGTTGACGGCTCCGTCGATTACGGCCACGTCCATTCCCCGCCACATCCCCTTCGCGGCCTCGTGCCCCGGCCGCACGAACAGCCACCGGTACGCCTCGTCCACCCGGTACTTCTCCACCACGAGCCGATACAGCCGCGGCAAAGCTCGCGCGAATCCCGCCGCCACACCGGGCTCTTTGACGTATGCGAGGTAGGCGAGGATGATCCCAAGGGCGGCGATGCCCAGCGCGATCAGAGTCATCGCCAGCTCCTGCGCAAACGGCACGTGCACCTCGTGGGCTTCGCCCGAGAGGACCGCCACAGCGGGAGCGAACGTGGGCTGCAGGAAGTGGCCGAACAGATCACTGCCCTTCACGAACTGCTCCAGAAGCGGAATGCTTATCCAGCCGCCGATGACCGACAGCACCGCGAGGCCGATGAGGGGCACGGTCATCACGGCCGGCGACTCGTGAACGTGCGGCGCCACGTCCCGTGCCACGCGCGATTCGCCCCAGAAGGTCTTGAACACGAGCCGGAACATGTAGAACGCCGTCATGCCCGCGGCGAGGGCCGCAGCGGCCCAGAAGGCCGGATGCCCATCGGCCAGGGCGTGCCACAGGATCTTGTCCTTGCTGCAGAAGCCGGCGAGCGGCACGATCCCCGATATCGCCAGCGCGCCGATGACGAAGCTCCAATACGTCACCTTCATGCGGCCGCGGAGCCCGCCCATTCGGCGGATGTCCTGTTCCCCGTCCAATGAGTGGATCACGCTGCCGGCGCACATGAACAGGAGGGCCTTGAAGAACGCGTGCGTCATCAGGTGGAAGATCCCGACGGCGAACGCGCCGACCCCGCACGCCAGGAACATGTACCCAAGCTGGCTGATCGTGGAGTACGCGAGCACCCGCTTGATGTCGTTCTGCACCAGACCGATCGATGCGGCAAAGACGGCAGTCCCCGCCCCAACGCAGGCCACCACGATCAGGGCTACCGGCGCCATCGCGAACAGCACGCTGCAGCGGGCGACCATATACACGCCCGCCGTCACCATCGTCGCCGCGTGAATCAGCGCGCTGACCGGCGTCGGGCCCTCCATCGCGTCGGGCAGCCACACGTACAGCGGAATCTGCGCCGACTTGCCCGTCGCGCCGATGAACAGCAGGAGCGTGATGGCAGTCACTACCGTGCCGCCATGCCCCAGAACGGCCGGTGCGTTGATGAATACGTCCCAGTAGTCCAGGCTGCCGAAAGTGGCGAAGATGAGCAGAAGGCCTACCAAGAAGCCAAAGTCGCCCGCGCGGTTGACCATGAACGCCTTGCTGCCGGCGGCCGCCGCGCTCTTGCGCTCGAACCAGAAGCCGATAAGCAGGTACGAGCACAGGGCCACGCCCTCCCAGCCGACGAAGAGCAGGAGGAAGCTGTTACCCAACACCAGCAGGAGCATCGCCCCCGTAAACAGATTCAGCCACGTGAAGTAGCGCGCGTAGTGCTCGTCGTGGGCCATGTAGCCGATGGAGTAGACGTGGATCAAGAGGCCGACGCCCGTGACGACGAGCGCCATCACGATGGACAGCGGGTCGAGCAGAAGGCCAAAGCTGACCTGGAGCGTCCCCACCGGAATCCACGTGTAGCCGGGGATCTGCAGAGCCCGCGGAGGGTTCAAAGAGCTCGCCACCACCCAAAAGCAGAAGGCAGCTCCGATAAACGCCGCGAAGATGGCGCTGCAGGCGACGATGCCCACGACGCGTTTGCCCAGCCGCCTGCCCAGCAGTCCGTTGATGAGCACGCCGGCAAACGGAGCCAGGATTATGAGCCACGCCGCACGTTCCACGGTTCGCCTCGCGATTACCCCTTCATGAGATTCACTTCGTCAACGTCAAGCGTTCGCTTGTTCCGGAACAGGGCCACGATAATGGCCAGCCCCACGGCGACCTCCGCGCCGGCCACGGCCACCACGAAGAGCACGATGACCTGGCCCTGCATCGCTTCGCTAAGGCCGATGGGTCCGGCCACCTTCGTGGCTACCGGGCCCATATGGCGCGCCAGCGCCACGAAGGCCAGGTTGACGGCGTTGAGCATCAGCTCGATGGCCAGGAACACAACGATGGCGTTGCGGCGGACCAGCACGCCGAGCACGCCGACGGCGAACAGCGCTGCGCTGAGCATGATGTAGTGAGAAGTCGGAATCGCGTGCATGGGATCGACGTATGCTCCGCCGTATCAGCCGTCCTCTGCCTGCGTGGCGCTCTCATCGCTCGCCCCCTGCGGCGCCCGCACCACGAGCACGACGACGGCCACCATGGCGGCCAGCAGGATGAGCGACGTGATCTCGATCGGGATGATGTACCTGCCGGTAAACAGGGCGGTGCCGAATGCCTGCACATTTCGTGACAGGAGATCCGGCCATGCATCTGCGCGCTGCCTTCCCAGGACCCATACTGCTGGCCCGGCGAGCAGGGCCGCCAGCAGGATCCCCATGACCACCGCGCAGATGGTGCCCGCTGGCCGGAGGCTGAGCTGCTCCTCGACGGCCTCCCGGCTCCCGGACCCGAGCATGGTGATGACAATGACGAACAGCACGATGATGGCCCCCGCGTAGATGATGATCTGGAGAGCCGCGAGCAGCTCCGCCTGACACAGCACGAAGGGAATCGCCAGCCCGGCGAACACGACGCCGAGCAGCAGCGCGCTGTGCAGCGGGTTGCGCTGCAATATCGCCGCGATGGCGCAGAGCACCAGAAGGACCGCCACCGCATCAAAGAGCCACACCGCCATCACGCGTTCTCCCTGACCAGGCGTCGCCGAGCTCGAGTCACCAGCTCAAGCACGAGCACCGCGGCGATCATGCCCGCATTCGCCGCGGCGACGAGAACCGGGCTCTCGGGCACCGGAAGGCACAGGATCAGTGCCGTGACGAACAGAGACGCCAGCCCGAGCGGCAGCAGACGCAGCCACGCCAGCCGCATGAAATGGTCGTAGCGCAGCCGCGGGAACGTGGCCCGCAGCCACATGAAGACGAATATCAGCGCGAACAGCTTCACCATGAACCACACGATCGGGGGCAACACCGGTCCCGACCAGCCGCCCAGGAACACCGTGACTGCCACCGCGCAGACGCTCACGATGGCCGCGTACTCGGCCATGAAGAACATGGCGAACTTGAACCCGCTGTACTCGGTGTGGAAGCCGGCCACGAGCTCGCTCTCCGCCTCGGGCAGGTCGAACGGGGCTCGGTTCGTCTCGGCGACGGCGCACACCATGAAGAGCACGAAGGCCAGAGGCTGCAGCACCACGAGCCAGTTGTAGCTCACCTGCCACTCCACCAGCTCCACCATGCTCAGCTTGCCGGCGAACAGCATCGGTCCGAGCAGCGCCACGCCGAGCGGCAGCTCGTAGCTCACCATCTGCGCCGCCGACCGCATCGCGCCCAGCAGCGGGTACTTGCTGTTGGATGACCAGCCCCCGAGGATGATGCCGTAAATGCCCAGAGACCCGAGCGCCAGGACGTACAGCAGGCCGATGTTCAGGTCGGCGAGCCACAGCCCGGGGCGCTCCCCCAGCAAGCTCACGCGTGGGCCGAAGGGGATCACGGCAAACGTCATGAGGGCCGGCGCCATGCACACGATCGGGGCCAGGACATACAGCAGCCTGTGGGCGTTTGCTGGCGTAATGTCTTCCTTGAGGAAGAGCTTGAGCCCATCGGCAATGGGCTGCAGCACGCCCAATGGTCCAGCCCGGTGCGGCCCGATTCGCTGCTGGAAGTCGGCCACGAGCTTGCGCTCCACGTAGATGAGCACAACGACCATGCCCATGGCGAAGGCCAACACGGCGACGATCTTCACGATGAGGATCAGAATCGGCGCCGGGATCAACTGTGTCAGTGTGTCCATGGCGGACAGCGCTGTATGGCCGGCCGCTCACGAGCCGCCGGCCCAACGTGTACCAGCTCGCCCCTGGCATGTCCCCGCCGACGTCACAGGCTCTTCTCGGCCTCTTCCCAGTCGAACCCGCCCCGCTTCCACACGTACAGATAGCCCACCAGCAGAATGAGCAAGAAGATCCCCATCTCGATCAGCCCGAATGACCGCGCCTGCTCCACCAGGTCCCTGTAGACAATCGCCCACGGAATGAAGAAAATCACCTCGAGGCTGAACAGCAGGAACATGATGCCCACCAGGTAGAACCAGACCGGGAACGCCAATCGTGCGTCCCCGACGGGCCTCATCCCGCATTCGTACGCCTCGAGCTTGCCCCGGGTGGGCCGCCGCTGCCCGAAGAGCGATGCCAGCCCCACCAGCCCGCCAGCAAGGCCGACCGCAGCGGCCCCGAAGATGGCCACTATCAGATAGGGATGCTCAAGCTGCATGGTGTGTCGTCCGATCAGTCGCGGCCCGCCGCTCGCGCGGTATGCGGTAGGCCACGCGCGGTCTGTTCCCCCTCTCGCAGAGTCCTCCTCCGCCGGGGCCGCCTTTTTGCCGGTCACAGCCCGGCGGCAGTGGAGATGTGGCTGCGCACAGCGCACGCGTAAACGCGACAGCGGGGCTCATTCGGCGGTGAGGCGGCGCAGACGCTCCCGGGCCACGGCGGCAACTGGCCCGCCCACCTCCAGACAGCGTCGGTACCGCCGCATCGCCTCCTCCGTGTCCCCGAGGGCCTCGTGGCAGTACCCCGTGCCGAGCCACATGTCTGGGTTCTCGGGCCGGATGGCGAGGGACGCCTCGTACTCCGCCAGCGCCTCGTCGTAGCGCCCGGTGTGCTCGTACGCTTCCCCGAGCGCCCGCCGGTGTGGCCAATACCCGGGCTCGAGAGCCGCGGCGCGCTCCAAAAGGGGGATCGCCTTGCTGTAATCCCCCGCCCGGTTGTGGAAGATCCCGAAGTTGTAGTACGCCTCGGCATAGTCAGGCGCTATGCGGCATGCGCGCTCGAACCACGGGATCGCCTCGGCCCGTCTGCCGCTGCGGGCGTACGCGATCGCGAGCCCCAGATGGGCTGCCGCATTGCCGGGCGAGAATCCGAGCAGACGCTCGTAGGCCTCGATGGCATCGTCGTGCAGACCCATCTCATCACACAACACCGCGAGCTGATCCAATGCCCAGACGTCGCCGGGAGTGATCTCTAGCAGGGCCTCAAGGTGTTCCTTCGCCTTGCGGCGGTGCCTGTCGGCCTCCTGCCAATCGCCCTCCGCGTCCGCGCTCTTCGCGAAGTCATAGTACATCCTCGCCAGGCAGCCCTGAGCCGAATCGCTGACCGGGTTCTTCTGAACCGTGTCAAGCCACAGGGAGAACTCGCTCGACCAGTCCATGTTTCGCGTGGTGGTGAGCCCCGCGTATGTGACCACGAGCATCGCACACAGGGCCACCGCCAGCTTCTCCAGTGAGCGACGGACCGTGGCCCCCGTGGCCAGCGATGGGAGCCGCAGCAGCAGGAAGGCAAGCACCACGCATAGGCCGACAGAGGGGGCATACGCCCGCTGCTCGCCGATGGGTCTGCCCACGAATACGAGGCTGGACATCGGCGCAGACGCGATGAGTAGCCAGGCCAGGCCGAAGAACGCCGTTCGCGAGCGTCGGAAGGCAAACGCGGTGGCGCCCAGCACGGCAAGCGCCCACGGCAGCGCCCCCAGCAGTTGCGGCGCGGTCGGATGTGTGACCATGAGGAACATGTGGTGCGCACACAGACCCACGGGGACCAGCAGCAGCCTCATGTAGAAGCCAAAGGCACTCGTTGCCGTGAGCACATGGTGGTACAGAGGCATGGCCGCCGGGAAGATCTGCTTCGGGATTAGCGCGTCAAATGCGAAGAACGCGCCGACGACGCCTGCCAGGGGGATGAGGCCGAAGAGCGCCCGACGCAGCCTCGGCCGTGGCGTCACGCACCAGATGTAGAGCGCGAGCATCGGAGGCAGCATGACCGCAGAGGCCTTGGACACCGTGGCCATCCCCAGCGCCAGGACGCTGCACACGTGCAGCATGCCGCTGACGCGCGTGGTCCGGGAGAGCGCCCAGCGCGCGTACAGGTGGATGCATACGAACATGAACAGCAGTGCCAGCAGCGTAGAGCGCGCCTTGGCCCATGTGACCGCTTCCACATGTATCGGATGGGCTGCGAACAGAGCAGCGCAGAACAGCGCCCCCCGCGTGCTGCGGAACAGGCGGAAGGCGAAGAAGTACAGCAGCACGCAGTTGGCCGTGTGCAGCAGCACGTTGGTGAGGTGGTAGCCCATCGGCGTGAACCGCCACAGCGCGTAATCTACCGCCAGCGTCACCTCTGGTATTGGCCTGTAGTACCGCCCGGGCATCCCCAGGTAGTCGGCGTAGATCTCCTGCCAGTACTGCGGCACGAAGAACCGGGGCGCGTTCCGCAGATCGCGTATGCCCGGATTCCTCCGTATGATGTGCATATCGTCCCAGAAGAACTGGGCCCGCAGCGCGGTGGCGTAGCTCGCCGCCGAGACGGCCACTATCAGGAGTATCGCGGCGACATGCGCGCGCATTCTCGTGGTCCCTGCCGGGAGGGTTCCGCTCCCACAGACACAACGTTCCCCGAGCACCTTGCGCCTCCCGCGATGCTGCACTTCCACCTGGGCCGCTCTGGCACGGGTGCCGAGAACCATTGGGGCCGTTCCTTCGTTGCACACATATGTAGCGCGCCGATTGGCCCTCGGCATGCCCACTCTCGTGCAGCACGGGGCACCAATCGGTCGTCTGCCGAAGGGCCTTACCGGCCAATCCCGCACCTCGGGGGCAGTGAACGCGATGCGACGGACATTTCGGTTGGGTGCTCTGATAGCGATCCTGGCCGCCGTCACAGGCTGCGGACGACAGGACGCGCGCGGCCTCGCCGTACGCGCCGTGGCGGATGAGGAGTTCCGGGCAGCGCACGGCGACGCCTGGCAGCAGGCGGTGCGGGACACCCTTGCCGCGGTCTCGCGCGTACTTGAGCGCCAGGCGCAGTTGAGGCTGGAGCTCACCAGTGTCACGCAATGGGAATCGCAGAGCGGCGCGGGCAGCATGTCGGAGCTGTTCGTCCGGTTCCGCAACGGCAACCCGGCAGGCCGCGCGGAGCTCGTCCTGGGCCTCACTGCGCAGAGCCCCACCGACCCTCCGGCCGAGCGATCCAACGCATCGGATGCGGTGGTCGGCCGACCATTTGGCGCTCACGTGCTGGTGGCCCAGTCGGGCGAGCCCGGCGCCGCGGCCGAGTCTCAGCACGAGGCTGTGCTCCGCGCCGTCGGCCACGTACTTGGAGCCGTGCCCGTTGGCGATACCGCATCAGCGATGCGCACTTCGCCCGGCGGCACTGCGGCCCTTGGCCTGGATGAGGCCAATGCGGGCATACTCCAGGTGACACGCGCCGTGGACCTGAGGGCCGGCATAACGTCCCTGCGCAAGCAGCAACAGCAGGCACTGGCGCAGGCCTACCGGGCCCTACTTGAGGGCGACGCCGACGAGCTCGCGCTGCGAATGCGTCTGGGCTTCGTGGATCCCAAGGCCTCGCCGGCGGCGATTGCCGCCGCAAGAAACTGGGTGCGGCGAGCCCCCGGCGATCACGAGGCACACGCCTTACTGGTTTCGCTGCTTCGCCGGGCTCAGAACGCGCGCGGCGCCATCGAGGCACTGCGGGCCTTGGTGCGAGCGTTCCCAGGTGACGCGGTTGCCCGTTACGAGCTCGGATGCATGCTCACGCAGCAGGAGCAACTGGAGGAGGCGGAGGCCGCCTTCCGGGCAGCGCTCAGCATCGTGCCCGACGATGCAGCCTCCCGCAGTGCGCTGGGTCTGGCGCTCTGCAGGCAGAACAAGCCGGAGGAGGGCCTCGCCGAGTGCCGGGCCGCCGCGGAAGCGGATCCCGATTGTGCCGCCGCACACGCCAATCTTGGGCTGGCCCTGCTGCGCGAGGCGGAAACCGACGAGGCCGCCGCTGCGTGCCAGACCGCCCTCGCCATCAGCCCCCAGTTGGCCGCAGCGCGCCGCTGCAGGGGCGGGATCCTCGCACAGCGGGGCGAGCTCGACGAGGCGATGGCTGAGCATCAGGCCGCTATCCGCCTCGCCCCTGATTCAGTGCTTGCCCGCCATGCCTTGGGGGGCGCCTGCTGGGCGCGCGGCGAGCTGCAGACGGCCATCAAACAGCTCCGCCGGGCCGCCAGGATTGCCCCGAACTCGCCCACCCTGCACTACGACCTCGGGCTGGTACTTGTCGAGGACGGGCAACACGACGCGGCGATCGCCGCCTTCCGAGCAGCCGTCAACGCCAGGCCGGACTACGCCGCGGCACACAACAACCTCGGCCTTGCCCTTGTGGGGCGGGGCTATGTTGCCGACGGCGTGGCCGCATACCGCACGGCGCTCCGCATCGACCCGGACGATGCCGCGACGCGCTACAACCTCGCCAATGCGCTCTCCGCTCAGCGGGAGTATGCGGCCGCCATCGCCGAGCTGGAGGCGGCGCTGAAGCTCGCCCCGGATCTCCTGGAGGCGAGGATCACGCTCGCGCATGTGCGCGGCCACACGGGAGACATGGAGGGGGCCATCGCCGAGTTCCGCAAGGCACTCAAAGACCGGCCGGATGACTTCGTGCTCTACAACAACATCGGGGCCGCGTATCAGGAGATACACAAGCTCGACGAGGCCATAGCTGCCTACGAGAAAGCACTCAACATACGCCCCGATCTTCCCCAGGCCCACTCCAACCTCGGTACTGCACTCGCGCAGCAGGGCAAGCTGGAAGAGGCTGCCCAGGAGCTGCGGGTCGCCCTCAGCCTCGACGCGCACTTGGGCGAGACAACGAAGAACCTCGCCAGGGTGCTGTTCGGGTTGGGCAAGTACGGGGAAGCGTGGAAAGAGGTGCACGAGGCCGAGAGGCTCGGCCACGGAGTGGACCCGGAGTTCCGCAGGCGCCTGGAAGAGAAGATGCCCGAGCCAGAGAAGACCCTCGAGCCCCTGTGACCTGGCGCCCGCCCAGCCCAGCCGCCGCTTCACCGGCCGGCGCGCAGTCTGGCGAGGTGCTGTTTGGCTTGCTCCGCCAGTGGCCCCCGCATCGCTGCACACCGTCGGTAGCAGCGGACCGCCCCATTGACATCCCCCAGCCGCTCGTAGCATGCTGCCAGAGACAGCCACGTCGCCACGCTCTCAGGCCGTAACTGCGTCGAGCGCCGGTAATACTCCAGGGCTTGCGCTGGCGAGCCCATGGCATCATACACGGCTCCCATGAGGTGAAGCGTGGAGGGGCTGTCCGGCTTCAGCCGCAGCGCCTCACTCATCTCTGCGAGCGCTTCCCTGTACCGCCCGGTGTTGGTGTAGTAGGCGCCCAGGTGCCGGTGCACGTACGCCGACCCGGGCGACACGCGCAGCGCCCTCTCGAAATGCGCCATCGCCCGGGAATGCTCGCCGGTCTTCCCCAGAAGCGCCCCCAGAGCAGCCCACGCCCTGCCGTCGTCGGGGTCCTCGGCCACCAACCGGTTGTACACCTTGGCCGCCGCCCCGGGGCGGCCCGTCTCCTGGTACACTGTGGCCAGTCTGTACCACGCCGCGCGCGGTGTCGGATCCAGTCTCACAAGACGCTCAAGCAGCGGCCTCGCCTCATCATACATTCCTCGCTGGATGTACTCCTCCGACAGCCCCGCGAGACCGTGCCAGCTTCCCGGGTTCTTCGCCACTGTATCGTGCCACAGGTGGACCTCATCTGCCCAGTCCAGTGTCCTCAGTGCGCTGAGTGCCGTGTACGTGATGACCAGAAAGGCGCACAGCGCGGCCGCCAGTCGCGCCAGCGATGCGCGTGGCACCCGCGTCGGTGCCACAGTGGCGATACTGCTCAGCAGGAACGCCACCACAAGGCAGAAGCCTACCGAGGGCGCATAGGCCCGCAGCTCTCCCACGCGCCGTCCCATGAGTTCGAGCACCGAGAGGGGGGCAAGAGCGACGATGGTCCAACCGACGGCGAAGAATGCCGCCCGCGAGCGGCGCGCCGCCACCAGCCCGCCGGCCACCAGTGCCGCACTCAGCGCCAGTCCACGCAGCACCGAGGGGTCGAACACCGTGCGCGCCGTGTGGACACTGTGGTGAGCGCACAGACCTGCGGGCGCCAGGAGCAGTTTCATGTAGATGCCGAGGGCGGCGATGCCCGTCAGGGCGGGCGATCCGCCCACCATGTGGAGCGGGCCCGGAATGTACGGCAGCGGAGCCTTCACGGCGAAGAACGCCCCCACGATTCCCGCGAGGGGCACGAGCCCCAGGACCCCGCGCCGCCACCGCCACCGGGGCACAACGCACCACACGTACAGCAGCAACAGAGCCGGCAGAACGGCGGCCGACGCCTTGCATGTCAGCGCCAGGGCGAAGGCGGCGATGCTCAGGACGTGCAGATGCACGCGCCGCGAGTCTGCCGGTCTGCTCAGGTACCGGTCATACAGCAGTATTGCCGCCAGCACGAACAGCAGCGCGAGCAGCTCGCTTCTGGCCTTCGCCCACACCACGGCCTCTACGTGAACCGGGTGCGCCGCGAACAGGAGCGCGCAGAACATCGCCCCAACTCTCGTGCGCAGTATCCGGTGTGCCAGCGCGTACAGCAGCACGCAGTTGATTGCGTGTACGGCGATGTTGACGGCGTGGTAGCCGATGGGGTTCAGGCCCCAGACCGCGTAGTCCACGGCGAACAGCAGCTCCGGAAGTGGCCGATAGCCCCGCTTGGGCATGCCCCGGTAGTTCGCGCGCACTACCATCCAGTACCGCGGGCTGAAGAACTTCAGAGGGTGGCTCAGGTCCCGTATGCCGGGGTTGTTGGTGATTATCAGTTCGTCGTCCCAGACGAACTCGTTGCCCAGAGCACTGCCGAAAGCCACCACACACACGGCCACGATGAGGATCCACGCTATGGCGTGCGCCCGCATGACGTGCTCCGATGGGCGGCTCGCACCCGCGTGCGGTATACCGTGCAATGCACAGCGTGCCGGCCGCCGCTACGGCTCCGCCTCGGCATCCACGGCCGCCAGCCGCTCCCTGGCGATCTCCACCGTCGGGCCCCCCAGCGCCAGCGCCCGCTTGTACGCGCCTCTCGCCTCCGCTCTGTGCCCGAGACGCTCGTGGTACATCCCAAGTCCCAGCCAGGCTCCGGGGTCGGCCGGTGCCATGGCCGCGATCGTCTCATACTCGGCCGTCGCCCGGGCATCTCGTCCGACTTCCGCATACTCGGCCGCCAGCCTCTGGCGCATCAGCAGGTCCCCTGGCGCCAGCTCCACGGCGCGCTCAAGCGCCACTATGGCCTTCTCGTGCTCCCCCTCGTTCGTGTAGAAGATACCCAGATTGTGGTGCGCGTCCGCCGAGAACTGATCTCGCTTCGTCGCCGACAGCAGATACAGCTCCGCTCTCGCCGGCTCGCCCTCCTGCGCGTGCAGCACCCCCAGCCGCACGCGCGCCGCAACGTTGTCGCTGTCGATCTTCAGCAGCTTGCGGTACTGCGCCATCGCCTCCTCGGGCCGCTCAAGGTGCTCCAGGATACCCCCCAGGTCCCGCAGCACGCCCGTGTCTCGTGGGCGCAGCTCGGCGCACGCCTCCAGGTGCTCTATGGCCTTATCATAGTGGCCCCGGTGCTGGTATCCCTGCGCAACGCGGATCTGGGCGTGCGAGCTCAGCGGGTTCTTCCTCACCGTGTCCAGCCACAGGTGGAAGCGGTCCGACCAGTCGGCGTTGCGCACGATGGTCAGTCCGCCGCACACGCCGACGACCAACACGCACACGGCGGCGGCAAGTCGCGCGCCCACGCGTCCCGAGAGCCTCCTGTTGGCGAGCTCAGCCAGTCGCTGCAGCCCGAAGCCAAACAACATGCACAGCCCGATGGAAGGACCGTATATGCGGGACTCGGCGATGGGCCTTCCCATGAAAGCGACGCGGAACGCCGGGGAGAGCGCGATGAGGAACCAGCCCAGCGCGAACAGCACACGCCTCGAGCGGCGCAGGGCTACGAGTCCTGCGGCGGCGAGGCCGAGCACGAAGGGCGCTACCGGCACAAGCTCTGCGGCCATCTCCCCCGGCCTGTGGTGCCAGTGCCGGTCTATGCACAGGCTCACTGGCGCCAGGAAGAGCCGCACGTACTCGCCCAGGACCCCGATCATCGCGCCCGCATACGCAAGTGCGCCCAGCCGTCCGCGGGGCATCACCGGCATGAGCGGGTCGAGGGCGAACAGAGCCATCACTGCGCCGGCAAAGGGCAGGTAGCCGAAGAAGAGCCCGCGCCACCGACTGCGCGGCACGAAGCACCACGTGTACAGCGCCAGTATGCCCGGCAGGACGATCGCCGTCGCCTTGCAGAGGATCGCCAGCGCGTAGAACGCCACGCTGCCCAGGTACAATCGCCGATCCCGGCCCGTGCCCAGTTCCTCCGCATGCTTCGCATACGTGAGCATTGCGGCCAGCATGAAGCTGACGGCGAGCAACTGGGAGCGCACCTTGACCCATACCACGGCCTCGGTGTGCAATGGGTGTGCCGCGAACAGCAGCGTGCCGAACACGGCCACCAGCCTGCTCCCAAAGATGCGATATGTAAGAAAGTACGCCAGCACGCAGTTGACGATGTGCACCACGACGTTCGTCAGATGGAACCCGACCGGGTTCAGGCCCCAGATGGCGTGGTCAATGGCGAAGCTGATCTCGGGGACGGGGCGATAGCCCCGGCCCGCGAAGCTCCGGAAGTGTTCCAGGTAGAACCGGTGCCAGTAGCTCGGGACGAAGAACGTCGGGACGTTGCCCAGATCCCGTATCTCGCGATTGGCCACTATGATCCAGTCGTCGTCCCAGACGAAGGGATTCGGCAGGGCGTTGAGGTAGACGCCCCCGCCGACGATCGCAATGAGGATCAACACTGCGCCATGCTGGCGCACCGCGTGGCGCGTCGCGCTCTGTCGTGTGTCGCTGCTCATGGGTTGCGAGGATGGCCGATGCCTTCCGGCGGCAGTGCCGTCTGGAGGCGTTTGCCCTCGGCGTGCTCCGCGAGCCACTCGGGTCGCCGCCGCGCCACCTCGCCGGTGGACCGGCCGGGGCCATCCACTTGATGTAACGGCGGACGGCCCCCTGTGCGTTCCCCGGGCCCTCCTGGTATGCCTCCGTGCTCACCCGCCGGCACCGCGCGGCCCTTCATCGCCGCGGCCGCCCTCGCGTTGCCCATCCTCGTGCCCCGCCG
>JASFTE010000044.1:0-13905 GCA_050114035.1 Armatimonadota bacterium
GCTGCTCGGCCCAGCTCACGTGGGGGAAGTCGATGGGGTACTCCTGCGAGGCCGAGATTAGCATCTTCCCCGTGAGATCGAAGATGGCGGATCGCAGGCTCTGTGTTCCGGAGTCGATACCCAGCACGCACGGCCCGCTCTGAGGTGTCATTACGGTGAGTCTCCTTTCGTCTGGTGGTGTGGCACGACTTGGGAGCACGGGTAGCAAGCTACCCGTGCCACGCGTTCGCTACCAACGCTCAGAGTGCACCGCCGCCTCGTTGTACCGATCGGGCCGGTCCGGCGGCGGGCGACCGGGCGTCCCGAGGGCGATGAGCCCCAGTACCCGGACGTGCTCGGGGATGCCCAGAGCGTCGCGCACGATCGTCTCCGGCCGCCCTCCGCCGGCGTGCACCCCCACCCAGCACGTCCCTAAGCCCAGGCTCTCGGCGGCCAGCAGGACGTTCTGCGTGGCGGCGGCCACGTCATCGATCCACCAGTCGGGGGCCTTCGCGGCATCGCCGCACATGGCGAGGACAACGGGGGACTCGGCGCACATGCGGGCCCACTGGTGCACCTGGGAGAGCTTCTGGCGGGTGGCGGCGTCGCGGACGACGATGATCTCCCACGGCCGGGCGTTGTTCGCGGTCGGGGCGCAGAAGGCGGCGTCGAGTATCGGCCGGAGGTCATCGTCGCTCACGGGGGTGGGCTCGAAGGAGCGGCAACTGTAGCGGCTGCGGATCACATCAAGCATGACAACACACTCCATGGTCGGTGATTCACGGCTCGCGCTCCTGGGCCCGGAGCTCGGCTATCCGGGCCATCACGGCCTCGCCGACGGCCCGAAGGTCGGCCTTGGTGGGCCGCCTGCCGTAGCGGTCGGGGAACGTCATCGGCTCGCCGAAACGGATGAGCACGTTGCCGAAGTGCGGCAGCGAGCTACCGGGGCGCAGGACGCCATCGGTGCCGAGGACGGCGACGGGCACCACGGGCGCTTCGGCCTTGAGGGCCACGAGGGCGAAGCCGAGCTCGGGCTCGCGGAGCTTGCCGTCGCGGCTGCGCTCGCCCTCGGGGAAGATGGTGACGAGCTCGCCGTGCTCGAGCAGCTCGATGGTGCGGCGCAGGGCCTTGCGGTCGGGCTTGCCGCGCTTGACGGGGTACGCGCGCGTGCGCCGGATGAGCCACCCGAGTACGGGGACCTCGAAGAGCTCGGTCTTGGCCATGAACCACGTGGGCCTCCGGAGGGCGGCGCCGACGGCGGGCGGGTCGGCGAGGCTGACGTGGTTGGGCGCGATGATGACGCCGCCGGTCGGGGGGACATTCTCCCTGCCCCTGATGGTCCAGCGGCCGAAGAACCAGAGAAGCACGCGAAAGATGGTGCAACCCAGCCGGTACAGCACCACTCAGGCCTCCGATGACTGCTCCGCCTTCCGGCCGACCACCTGCAGCACGGCCTGGACGACTTCCTCGATGCTCATGCGATCGGTGTTGATCTCCACGGCGTCCGGCGCCCTCGCTAGGGGGGCGAGGCTGCGCTGACTATCGCGCTCGTCGCGCTCCTGCATCTGCCGCTTGACCTCGTCGAAGGGGAGGTCCTCGCCCCGGCGGCGGAGCTCCAGGTGGCGTCGTCGGGCGCGCTCGTTGTCCGAGGCGGTGACGAATATCTTCACCTCGGCATCGGGGAGGACGACGGTCTGGATATCGCGGCCCTCCATCACTACGCTGCCGTCGGCGCCCATCTGTCGCTGGAGCTGCACGAGGCGCTGGCGCACGCCGCGGAGGGCCGACACCGGCGATGCGAGCTGGCTGACGGCGTGCGCCCGGATGGCGTCGGAGACGTCCTCGCCGTCCACGATGAGCCGCATCCCCCCGGCGTCGTCGCGTACGAAGTGCATCCGGAGGGCGTCCACGAGCTGGGTGACGCGCTCCTCGTCGGCGATGGAGATGCCGTCCTGCAGCGCCCGGTAGGCCACGGCGCGATACATGGCGCCGGTGTCGATGTAGAGGTAGCCGAGGCGGTCGGCGACGGCGCGCGCGACCGTGCTCTTGCCCGAGCCCGCCGGGCCGTCGATGGCGATCTTCACGTGCCGTTCACCCCGCGAAACGTGTTGTCCCCCGCGCGGCGGCGTGGCTGGTGAGTCGACCGCTGCCGCGCGCGGCCTGCCGCGGCGAGCAGGTCCTCGAGAGCGTCCCAATCCTGGCGCCGGAGCATGTCGGCCACTTGCTCCAGCTCGCCGGTGTAGGCCTCCAGCCAACGGAGCGCCTGGTCGCGGTTCGCCGCGAGGATCTCGCGCCACATGGCCGCCGGGCTTGCCGCGATGCGCGTCATGTCGCGGAAGCCGCCGCCGGCGGCCGCGAGGCGGATGTCGCCGGGAGCCTCGCGGCGGGCCACGAGGTGCATCAGGGCCACCGCGGCCACGTGCGGCAGATGGCTGATGGAGGCGACGATGTCGTCGTGCTCGGCGGGGGAGGCGATGAGCAGGTTCGCGCCGAGGGCGGCCACGAGGGCTTTGGTCCGGTCCAGTGCGTCGTCGGACGTGTGCTCGGTCGGTGTGAGGAAGTAGGCGCGACCGCGGAAGAGGTCAACGCGGGCATGCTGCACGCCCGCGGTCTCGGCTCCGGCCATCGGGTGCCCGCCGACGAACATGCCGGGATGCGGGAGGCTGGCCCCGGCGTCGCGCACCACGCCGGCCTTGGCGCTTCCGGCGTCGGTGACGAGGCAGTCGGGCCCGAGCACGGGGGCGATGGCCTGCAGGATGCCCTTCGTGCTGCCCAGCGGAGCGGCGATGTACACGAGGTCGGCTGCGGCCGCCGCCGCGCGGGGCTCCGGCGTGGCCTCGTCCACGACGCCGGTCTCGAGCGCGTGCCGTCGCGTCCGCTCCGTGCGGGCCACGCCGACGAGCGTCCCCACGATCCCGGCCTCCCTGGCCGCGAGGGCCACGGAGCCGCCGATGAGTCCGGTGCCGATGACGACGGCGCGCTGGAAGATGAGGGCCATGTTGGGCACCAACGCAGGGCGAGGTCTGCGGCCGGGGGCCGTGGGCCTGCCAAGAAAGGTGCGCCGATGCACGGGTGTTCCCCCGCGCGTTCGTGGTCTCCTCCGCGAGAGGGCCGGGTGAGACGGCGCGACGTGGCACGCAGTGCTTCACAACCGGTTGTGGCGGTTGGCGTCAAGCGACGAAGCGCGTATCACGTGGTCGGATTCCAGGTGCGGTGTACCGGAGTCTGGTGGGACCTTCGGCGCTGCCAGGGGAGAGTCGCAGTGAGAGTGCTACTGGTGGCAGCGGCGAGGCCGCGTCGCGGTGTCGGCCTGGGCGGCACGTCAGCAGTGTCTACTCGTGCCTCAGCGCTTCGATGGGGTCGAGCTTGGCCGCGCGGTAGGCGGGGTAGGCTCCGGAGAAGATGCCGACCGCCGCGCTGCAGATGAAGGCGACGAGGACGGCCAGGGGCGTGACGCGGCTGGGGAGTGCTTCCCACAGCGCGGCGAGCGCCATCGAGCCGCACCAGCCGATGGCGATACCGACGCCGCCGCCGAGCACGCTCAGCGTGGTGGCTTCGATGAGGAACTGGCGCAGGATGTCGCCCTCGCGGGCGCCGACGGCTTTGCGGATGCCGATCTCGCGGATGCGCTCGGTGACCGAGACCAGCATGATGTTCATGATCCCGATGCCGCCGACGACCAAGGAGATGCCGCCGATGCCGCCGACGACCGCGGTCATGATGCCGAAGACCTTGTTGACCATCCGCAGGATCTCGGCCTGATCGATGACGCGGAAGTCCTCCTCGCCGCGGTGACGGGCCTTCATGACGCGCTTGACCTCGAGCATCGCGCGGTCGATGGTGGTGCGGTCGGTCGCGTTCAGCATGAGGTAGTCGGGGTTGCGCTTGCCGAAGACGCTGGTGCCCGCCGTGATGGGGATGATGATGCGGTTGTCCTGGTCATCTCCAAGCGTGGCGCCCTTGACCTCGAGCAGCCCGATGACGCGGAACTTGACGCCATTCACCTGGAGGCTGTTGCCCATGGGCTCCTGGCCGCGGAAGAGCTCATCCTCGATCGTCTTGCCGATGACGGCGACGCGCTGTCCGCCGGAGGCGTGGGCCGCGGTGATGAAGGCCCCCTTGCGGGCGGCGAGGTCGCGTACGGTGCCGTAGGCTCCGGAGACGGCCATGCAGTGAACGCGCCGGTAGCGCGAGCCTACCTTCGCCTCAACCTGCCGTTCCATGCCCGCCGCCACCTCGGCCACCGAGGGGCAGTACTTCTTGAGGGCGCGCATGTCGTCGAGCCGCAAAGGCGTGACCGATTCGCGGCGTCGTCGGCCGCGCTTGGTCTTCTCCTCGCGCGTGGCACGGGGTCCGCCGCGAGTGTCCTCACGCCCCGGCACGAGGATGATGAGGTTGCTCCCCAGGCCGCGGAGCTGGTCGCCCACATCGCCCCGGGCGCCCTCCCCCACGGACACCAGCAGGATCACGGCGCCGACGCCGACGACCACCCCGAGCATGGTCAGAACGGAGCGGCCCTTGTTGATGAGAATCGCGTCTATGGCGACCCTCAGGCTCTCAAGTATGTTCATGCGCAGTCCTCGGGGAACGCCACAGGGAGCCCATTGGCCCCCATTGGCTAGTCGATCGTGATGCCGACCTCGCCCGGCGGCTCGGACTCCTCTTCTTCGCCGTCTTCGGCCTCCTGCTCATCGTCCTCGTCGCCATCGTCGTCGTCCTTGTCTTTCCGCACCTTGACCTTCTTTCCGTCACTGAGGCCCCTGGCTTCCAGGGAGGTGATGATCTCGTCGCCCTCGGCGACACCTGCGAGAATCTCGGTTCGCTCGATGCCCTCGGCACCGATCTCGACCTCCGTCTTGTCGGCTTTGCCATCGACGAGCTTGTAGACGAAGCGGTTGCCCTCCTTGTCGTCGAAGATGGCGAAGGAGGAAACGGAGACGGCATCCTTGGTTGACTTGACGATGATGTCGACATCTACCGACATCCCGCTGCGCAGATTCGAGGTGTCGCCGTCGACGGCGATCTCGATGGCGAAGGTCCGGACATCGCCCTGCACGAGGCGCACCGAGGGGGAGACGTGATGGACGTGCCCCTCGAGGATATCGGTATCGGTGAGGAAGATGTCGCACGGCTGCCCGACCTCGATGCGGGTGACGTCGGCTTCGTCGACGTTGCACTCGATCCAGACGCTGTCGCTGGTAACCACGAGCATCGCGATCTCGGCGGAGGGGAGAGCGATGCCGCCGCCCTGGACGTACTCGCCCTCTTCGACGTTGGTCCGCGTGACGGTTCCGTCGATGGGCGCGCGGATGATGGTGTAGCCGGCGGCGTCGGCGGCCTGCTCGAGGGCCGCTTGGCTGCGCCGGAGGTCGGCCTCGAGCTGCGCGACGGACAGCTCCTGCTCGCGGATCTGCACACGCTCGGCCTCGGCCCGGGCGAGCCCGGCTCTGGCCTGACGGACGGTCGCCTCCGCCTGCTGCAACTCCTCGGGGGTGGTGCGATTCTCGGTCAGCCTGAGGTCGGCTTGCGCCGCGTCGAGCCGCGCCTGGGCGGCGTCTCGCCGGGCACGGGCCGAGGCGAGATCCTGGGGCGTGGTGCGCGTCTTCAGCAGCTTCAGGTCTTGGCGCGCGCGCTCCACAGCGGCCTGAGCGCTGGCGAGCGAGGCGCGCGCCTGCTCGATCTCCTCGGGCCGGTAGGGCTTCTCGGCCAGCGCCAGGCGCTCCCTGGCCGAGTCGCGGGCGGCGACGGCGCTTTCGTGGGTCGTCTCGGCCGCTCTCAGGGCGTTGGGCGAGACGTGCCCGCCCTCGGCAAGCGCGCGGTGGGAATCGAGCTCGGCCTTGCGCAGTTTGACCTGGGCCTCGGCGTCTCGCAGCGTCGCCTTTGCCTGGGCCACATCCTCCGGCCGCGGTCCCTCGAGCATCAGATCGAGGCTCGCCTGGCTCGATTGCGCCTGGGATTCGGCCTGCTTCAGTCCGGCTTCGGCGGCGGCGATCTCCTCGGGCCGGGCCCCGCGCTCGATGGTGGCCAGGGAGGCCCGGGCATCCTCGAGGTCCTTCTCGGCCTGGACTACCAGGAGGCGGGCCCGCTCGACCTCTTCTTCGCGGGCGCCGCGCAGTGCCGTATCGTAGCTCGCAACGGCCCGGTCGAGGGCGGCCCGTGCCTCCGTGATTGCCGTCTCGGTGCGCACGGGCTGAGCCTCGAGATCGGCACGGGCCTGAGCGACCCTCGCACGAGCAGCGTCGGCTGTCTCACGCGCCTGGGCAAGCTGCAAGTCCACGGAGCGTGAGTCGAGGTAGGCGATCACCTGGCCGCGCACCACGCGGTGGCCCTCCTCGACCAGAAGCGCGACGAGCTCGCCGCCGATTTTGGGGATCACCTTCACCTCATCCGGCTTGACCATGCCGGCGGGCTGGCCCGCAACGGGCACGGCGGCCACGGTCTCGTCGATGTCGGCGACCTTGACCTTCTCGACGTCCACCTGGACAGGCTTGGACCGCAGGAACTTGAGAGGGATGAGGATCCCGGCGGCCAGGATTACGATGAAGATGGGACAGCCTATCTTCAGCCTACGTGACATGCATGTTCACCCTCCGGCAGGTCTCCGCCGGCCCCGGAAGGAGCCGGGCGTTCCGACGACCAACATCCGCGGTATGCATGTTTCTTGCCAGCTGGCAACTTCGTTGCGGGCGAGGCGACATCACCATCAGCGGGGCAACGTCCCATGAATGCTGTTGACCAACGCTGGTTCGAACAGAGAGGCTTTGGCGAGGTACTCTCGGCAGGGCTCACGGCGTGCGCAGCGAGCTCGGGGTCGGCCTTCATCGCCGCCGCCGTCTGCCTGATTCCTCTGGCGCTCGCCCAGCTCGTCACCGCGTACCTGCTCGGCGACCTCGGGGTCACCGAGATGCAGAAGCAGATACAGGCGGGCGAGCTGTCTCCCGAGCAGATAGACATCAGGGCGATGCTGCTGGCGCAGCTGTACCAGTTGACGACCGGCGTGGTCGCCGTGGTCTCGGCCTTCTTCGCGGCGACGGCGCTTGCGCGTGTGATCGCCGAGCGCGCGGTCGGCAAGGGCGGCGGGGCGATGTCCGCGTGGGACTTCCTGATGGGGGGGCTGTTTCGGATCCTGGGCGCCAGCGTCGTCCAGGGCATCGTGGCGGCCGTCGGGCTGGTGGTGTGCATGCTGCCCGGGATCGCGGCCCTGGTCGGTGTGATGGCTGTCACCGGCGGGATGCAGCCGGGACAGCAGCCTACTGCTGTGGCGTACGTTGCCATGGGTATCGTCGGGGGCATCCCATTCACGATTGTGCTCACGTACATCACCTTGATGCCGATGGTCACAGGCGCGGAGCAGCGCGGCGTCTCTGGTACGCTCAGACGCGCCGTGGGCCTCATCTCCGGCAGCTTCGTGCGCGCGTGGGGCATCGTGCTCGTCGCGTCGGCCGCGTCCGGCGGCACCATCGGTCTCGCCGGCTGGGTGTCGCAGAAGCACCTCATGGGCTCGATGCAGTCGAGCCTCGGCGACGCCTGGGGGATGGCGGTCGCAGCGGTTCCCCAGATCGCCCTGATGCTGTTGCTGGCGCCCTTCGCGTACGGCATCTACACGGCCCTGTACTTCGATCTGCGCTCTCGCCGGACGGACGAACACTTCGGGCCTCAGGAGCTCGCGTACGACCTCGACTACGAGATCCCGGGCGCGGTCCCGGAGGCGCCCACGGCGGATCAGGACACCGACGGGCCGGCCGCGCCGCCCCCGTCGGCTCCGCCGGGCTCCGACTCCCGGCTGTAAGCACCGGTCGGATATACATGAGGGGCGGGTGCATCCCCGACGATGAGCCCGTCCCTCATCCTCACCACCCGCCTGGCGCACTGCCCGATCTCCTCATCGTGAGTCACCAGCACCACGGTCACGCCCTCGTCGTGGAGCTCGCGGAAGAGGTGCATGATCTCGACGCTGGTTTTGGAGTCGAGGTTGCCCGTCGGCTCGTCGGCGAGGAGGATCGCCGGCTGGGTCACCAGCGCGCGGGCGATGGCCACGCGCTGCTGCTCCCCGCCCGACAGCTCGCTGGGCTTGTGGTCCATGCGATCTGCCATCGCCACACGCTCCAGCGCGGCTTCGGCCTTCTGGCGGCGGTTCTTCGCCCTATTGTAGAGCAATGGGAGCATGACGTTATTGAGGGCGGGCGTGCGGGCGAGGAGGTTGAAGGTCTGGAACACGAAGCCGATCTTGCGGCCGTGGATCAGGGCGAGCTGGTCGTTGTCCATGCCCTCGACGGGCGTCCCCTCGAGGACGTACTCCCCCTTCGTGGGCCGGTCGAGGCAGCCCAAGATGTTCATCAGTGTTGACTTGCCCGACCCCGATGGGCCCATGACGGCGAGCATCTCGCCCGTCTCGATCTCGAGGTCGACGCCGGCCAAGGCGTGGACCGGGTTTCGGCCCATGCGGTAGGTCTTGTGGATGTCTCGCATCTCAATCAGCATGGGTCTGCGCGTCACTCATCGGCCGGCAGGACCCGCGGCAGGGGCGCTCCCATCGCCTGCTCGAGGTCGGCCAGGGCTGTGTTGTAGTCGTAGTGGGCCCGAACGACGGAGACATCCGCCCCGGTCGCCGTGGCCTGGGCATCGGTGATCTCGAGCAGGATGCCGACATTGGCCGCGTAGCGTTCCTCCGCCGAGTCGAGGCTCACGCGGGCCTCCGTCTGCGCGGCCTCGGCGGCGGCGATGCTCTCGGCGCTCTGCCGCAGACTCAGCCACGCCGTCTCCACGCCCAGCCGGATCGCCTGTTCCAGGCGTTCGAGGTTGGCCTTCGCGGCGTGGAGTTGGGCCCTGGCCTGGTCCACGCCGGCGCTATTGACGCCGCCATCGAAGATGCTCTGGCTGAGCGTTCCGTAGACCGACCAGCTCGTGCCCGACTGGCCGTTGTGTCGACCATACTCGGCCATCCCATCGAGGTGAAGCTGCGGGCGCCTCGCCAGCCGGGCCAGCTCAAGGCCCCTCCTGGCGGCCTTGACTCCGGCCTGAGTCGCCGCGAGGTCCGGGCGGCTCTGGAACGCCGCCACCACACACTCGTCCAGCCCGGGGAGGGGGGCGGGCTCCTGCCAGACGTCGATGATCTCGATCGGGGCAGCCGGCTCGCCCAGGGCGGACCAGAGCGTCGCGCGGGCGATCGCCGCCTGATTGCGTGCCGAGGACAGCGCCAACCGGCTCTGGTACAACTCCGTCCGGACGCGGTGGATGTCGACCGGCGCGGCATCGTCGGCGTCGATCTGGGCCTGCACGAGGTCGACGTGTCCCTGCGCCGCGGTCTCGGAGTCTTCGTTGACGGTCACCAGGCGTTCGGCGGCCAGCCGGTCGTAGTAGGCCTGGGCGATGTAATAGGCCAGCCGGCGCTGGGCATCGGCATAGCTCTCTCGTGCCGCGCGGGAGTACTGCCTCGACTGATCGATTTGCTGCTCGCGGCCGGTGCGGTAGACCTCCAACGTGCCGACGACCTGATTGTCCTGGGCGGTGCTGCGCCCCCCGCCGACGGGGATCACGCTTCCGCCGACCACGGCCGTGCGCGTGGGCTGCTGTGTCACGCGATAGCTCGACAACGCCGAGACCGATGGCCATAGGCCCGCGCGCGCGATCCTGACGCCGGCGATGGCCTGCTTGAGGTCGGTGGCGGCCAGTCGGATGTCCGGGTGCACGCGCAGGGCGATGGCGATGCAGTCATCCTGCGACAGCGGCTGGGTGAGGTCGATGCCGAGCTCAGCGGCCGCCTGCTCGGGCGTGACGGGGCGAGAAGCCCGCTGCGCGCCGCCGGCCGCCGGCCACACGGCCGTCAGGCAGACGGCGAGGAGCAGGGCTCCCGGAAGAGCCCCGCGGAACCGGTCACGTCTCTTGTGGGTATGCACGGGAAGTTCAGGTCCCCCAGAATCAGAGCTGATGGGCAGAGCCGACCGAGCCCGGCCTGCCAGGAAGCCGCCAGACGCGAGGCGCGACGGACGGCCCGGTCTGTCCGGGATTCCCCATACGGAACCGGGCGCCCCGGCGGTGGCTGAACGGTCAGCCGTTCGCAGCAGTGCTTCACCATCTGGGCTCCAGAACCTGCACATGGGGTCTGTGGAGTCTGCCGTCGCTGACAAGCTGGAGAGCCGGCGTGGAAGGCAGTGGTCAGTAACGGGGTAAGGTGAACGGCGCGAGGTGGCGCGACAGGTGAGGGGGGGAGAGGAGTGGAAAGGGGCTGACGGAGGTGCTGACTATGGCCATCGGTATCGGGATCAATCTGGAGTTCGTTCGGGAGGCGTCGAAGCCGTTCGAGTACGGGGCGCGGAAGGCCGCGGAGCTTGGGTATGAGTACGTCGAGCCCTGCGTGTCGACGGGGCGCGACTTGCTGGCGGAGGCCGGGTACTACCATATGCTCAGCATGGAGGACGACCCGCTCTACTACAAGGAGATGCTCGATGAGCTGGGGCTCAAGGTGTCGGGGCTGTCGGCGCACTCGCCGCTGATGAAGCCGGAGATCGCGGTGCCCTATCTCACGCAGGCCATTCGCTGGGCCGCGGACATCGGGACACCCGTGGTCAATACGGACGAGGGTCCCAAGGACCCGCAGATCGAGGACGACGCGGAAGCGTTCGACATCATGCGGTACACGCTCAAGCGGGTGCTGCCGGTGGCGGAGCGGCACGGGGTTTTCATCGGCCTGGAGACGCATCAGGTCTATACGCAGAAGCTGGACACGTACGTGAAGCTCCTCGACCTGGTGCCGTCGCCCATGATGAAGGCGAACTTCGATGCGGGGAACGCGTTCCTGGCCGGGAACGACCCCATCGAGTTCCTCAAGGCGGTCGCGGACCGGCTGGTGCACTTCCACGCCAAGGACATCTCCATCGAGCAGGAGGAGGCGGAGCGGGGGAAGGTGACGGGCACGCCGGTAGGGTGCGCGTGCGGGGACGGGGTGATCGACTGGGCGGAGGTGGTGGCAGTCCTGCGGGAGGCGGGATTCGAGGGGGTCATGGCAGTCGAGTGCGGCACCGAGGAGCAGGGCGAGGCGAGCATTGCGCACCTGAAGCAGGTGCTGGGCGAGGGCTGAGCGGGGGTCTCCCGGTAAACAGTCACGCGCGGATGGGGGTCTGTAATTGATAGTGTACCGGGCGGTCCGGCGGACGCCGCGGGCGGATGAGCACGCGTGGGGCCGGGGCGCTCGGAAGTCACTGAGGGGGTTGATCGGCATGAAAGCGGTCCGCGGAGTCGGCGCGTTGGCGATGGTCCTGCTGTTGGCGGCGTCGGGGGCGCTCGGGCTGCGCATCATCAGGCGCCCCGTGGAGCCGGCAGTGGAGGCGGTTACCTCCGGGCGCGGCGTAGAGGTGGTGGATCGGAGCGGGATAGGCGATGGGCTGTGGGCGCTGATGGTGGAGGACATCGTCGCGGTGGCCAAGGAGGCGATGGAGCGGACGCTGCCGGGGCACGAGATCGAGCGGATTCGGGTAATGGTGAGCCGAGGAAGGGCGTGGCACGAGAACGTGGTGACGGACCGGGAGGAGGCGATCTACGTCCGCATCGGGGGGCACGGGATCGGGGAGGCGCTGCGGGCGGACGCGGGGCCGATTGCGCTGCTCTGCGAGGCAGTGGCGGACCTGTACAACACGCGGCGGCTACCGGGGCTGAACCGGTACATTGCGCACCGGTACCTGGTGCCGGCGGTGGTGGAGCAAGTCGGTGACGACATCATCCCCACGGCGCACCCAAGCCCGCTGGGTCCGGACGGGGTGGACATGCTGAAGGTGATGACTGAGGATGAGTATACGTTCGTACATCCGGACACGGCGGCCGTTGCGGCGCTGATGGCGATCGAGGAGCGGCTGGGGCTCGATGGGCTGCGGGGGCTGCTGGCGGCGGTGCCGGTGGGGGATGAGGACGCGCTCGGCACGCTGCGGGCGGCGGCGGTGAGGGCGGATGCGGAGCTGGCCGGTGCGTTCGCGGCGTACGACGAGGCGACGCGGCTGGAGCCGGACGCTGAGGGCTCGTGCCTCGTGGCGTCGTTTGAGCCGGACGAGGGGGCGGACTTCACTCGGCTCCATCCGTTCCGCACGCGGGCACAGAGCCTTCTGCTCGACACCAACCCCGGCGTGGAGTGGTCGTTCACGGACGAGTGGGCGACGCACGGCACGCACTCGGTCAAGCTGGAGGGGGACCCGGAGGACGAGTGGCTGGCGGTGTACATCAGGGATCCGGACTGGCGGTTCCGGGACCTGCGGCAGTTCTCGCACATCGAGCTGGACTTCGTGGTGGATGCGACAGACCCGCAGCACGTGTACATCTGCCTCAACGATCATGTGAGCGATGGGCACGGGCAGATCCAGGTGTTCTCCAAGACGGTGCTGCCAAGCGTGCACCATCACGTGGAGCACCCGCTGACGGAGGAGAACCTGCAGGGATTCCGGGACATGGACGCGGAGTACTTCAGCGGGGAGTTCCGGGCGGACTCGGTGGCGCGGCTGTACATCGGCCTCAGCAAGCCCACGCAGGACATCACGCTGTACGTGGACAATATCCGCCTGCGACCACGCAAGTCGCCGGAGCCGATGGCGGGGCGAGGCGGGTTCGAGGCCGCCACACGGAGCGCGCTGTAGCCAGCTCTCGCCGAAACGGGGGACATCAGGATGCGACCGCGCGACGCCGATCCGTCAAGGAAGCTGGGCCGCAGGCAGTTCATCGTCACCGCGGCGGCCGCGGCGGGTGTGGGGCGCAGCCTGCTGGCGCAGGAGACGGCAGGGGAGGAGAAGTGGCGCATGCGGTTGTCGACGTCGTCGATCCACTATACGAGCCTGCCCATCGAGGAGGCGTGCGCTGAGATTGCGCGGCTGGGCTTCGAGGCCATTGACATCTGGTCGGCGCACGCGGGTTGCCCGCACCTGGACGATGTGCTGGAGCGGCTCGGGCCGGACGGGCTCAAGGACGTGCTGGCGAAGCATAGGCTCACGCTGTTCGCGTTCAGCACGTACAAGGGCGGGTACGCGAAGTACGCGGAGCTGCTCGGGGAGGCGGGTGGCGGAGTGGCGGTGCAGGGGAGCGGGAAGCCGAGCGACCCGGAGGATCTGACGGCGAGCATGCGGGCGTTCCTGGAGAAGACGAAGCCGCTGGTGGAGCTTGCCGAGCAGCACGACTCGTACCTGGCAATCGAGAATCATGGCGGGGCGCTGCTGAATACCATCGATTCGCTGAAGGCTTTCGTTGACCTCAATGACTCCGCGCGCCTCGGGATCGCGCTGGCGCCGTACCACGTGCAGGGGATCAACGCGTCGGTGCCCGAGGCCATCGAGGCGTGCGGGGGGCAGCTCTTGTTCTTCTACGCGTGGCAGCGCGCCAAGGGCGTCGAGCAGCTCCCGGGCGTTGGCCCCACGGACATGGCTCCGTGGATCGCGGCGCTGGCGAAGGTGCGCTACCGCAGCTACGTCAACCCCTTCATGCACCACGAGCCGGAGCCCGAGGTGATGTCGGAGCACCTGGCCACGGCGCGGGACTACTTGAGAGCAGTGCGGGCAAGCCTCAGAGAATAGGCGCTCGCCTGCGGTCTCCCGCAGCAGGACTCGGCGATGCCGGTCGTCCTTGGCGCGTATCCACTTTCTGAGGCATGACCCCGGAGCCCTCACCCCGTCGCGATCCAAGCTGGGTGGGAACTGCGAGAGCTACTGCGGCGTCGTAGAGGCGCAGCGTGGCGTGGGGGGACCGGGCCCTCGGCGCACTCCACGGTCTGCCCTGAGGAGGATCATCCATGAGAAGGAGCCTTGGCATTGTAATCTGCGTGCTCGTTGTGATGGTCATCGTCGCCCGGGCGGATGCCCCGGCAGGGGCGGGAGATCCCGATGTGGCGGCGGTGGTCGAGGGGAACACGCGGTTTGCCGTGGACCTGTACCAGAGGCTGATTGGAGAGCAGACCGG
>JASFTE010000045.1:0-13815 GCA_050114035.1 Armatimonadota bacterium
GTTCGGGGCGGCATTGCGGGACCTCGCCGCGGATACGCAGTACACGCTTCGTGCCCGAATCAGGGGCAAGAGCCGGCCCGTCGCGCAATTCACCAGCAAGGCGTTCCAGGCGGACGATCTCAAGGACGGCCGCATGGCATTCACCGATGCATGGCAGCCCAAGAGGCTCTGGGACATCCACACGCCGCGTAACACGTACAGCCTCAAGCTGTCCCTGCTCGATGCCGGGGGCAAGGTCCTCGACACCGCCCACCCGGTGCGCTTCGGGTTCCGCGAGTTCTGGATCGACGGCCGGAACTTCTTCCTGAACGGCACCCGCATCTTCCTCTCCGCCGTCCCGCTGGACAATGCCCAGGTCGGGGCCGCCCTGGCGAACTACGAGGCCGCCCGCGAGAGCCTGCTGCGGCTCAAGAGCTTCGGCATCAACTTCGTCTACACGCACAACTACGGCTGCGAGCCTGGCTCACACTTGAGCTTCGCGGAGATACTGCGGGCCGCGGACGACGTCGGGATGCTCGTGGCCCTCTCCCAGCCGCACTTCGGCCACTACGAGTGGGAGGCGGACGACGCCGACGAGACCAACGGCTACGCACGTCACGCCGCTTTCTACGTGGGCGTGGCGCGGAGCCATCCGTCCGTGGTGGCGTACGCCACCAGCCACAACGCGACCGGGTACAGCGAGGACATGAACCCGCACCTGATAGACGGAGTCAGCAATCCGCGCAGCGACTCGTCCAAGAGAAACGCCGCGCGCGCGCTGCGGGCCGAGGCCATCGTGAAGCGGCTGGACCCGCACCGCATCGTCTACCACCACTCCTCCGGCAACCTCAGCTCGATGCACACCAGCAACTTCTACCCGAACTTCGTCCCGATGCAGGAGATGTCCGACTGGTTCGAACACTGGGCCACGGAGGGCGTCAAGCCGGTCTTCCTGTGCGAGTACGGCGCGCCGTTCACCTGGGACTGGACCATGTATCGCGGGTGGTACAAGGGCAGCCGCAGCTTCGGCAGCGCCGTGGTGCCGTGGGAGTACTGCCTCGCCGAGTGGAGCGCGCAGTTCTTCGGGGACCGGGCGTTCCGGATCACTGACATGGAGAAGGAGAACTTGCGCTGGGAGGCCGAGCAGTTCCGCACCGGCAAGCGCTGGCATCGCTGGGACTACCCCCACATAGTGGGCTCGAAGGACTTCGACGTTCGGCACGCCATCATCGCCGCGTACATCACAGAGAACTGGCGCGCCCACCGCACCTGGGGGCTGTCGGCCAACTCCCCGTGGCAGCACGGGCACTTCCACAGGTCGCGCGCTGGCTTCGAGGCGCGCCGCGAAGAGCTCGAGGTCCGTTGGGCGAAGCTGCAGCGCCCGGGGCTCAGTCCCGATTACATCGACGACCGCTACGAGCGGTGGGACCTGGCCTTCGAGCGCTCGGACTGGGTCGCCATGCCCGAGGCCGACGCGCTGCGGCGCAACAACATGCCGCTCCTGGCCTACATCGGCGGCAAGCCCGCCCGCTTCACCAGCAAGGATCACAACTTCCACGCGGGCGAGGCCCTCGAGAAGCAGTTCATCGTCATCAACAACTCCCGCGAGACTGTAACATGCGACTGCACGTGGTCCTTCGGCCTCCCGAAGGCCGTCACCGGCAGCAAGCAGGTCACCGTGCCAACGGGCGACCAGGAGCGCATCCCGCTGCGCTTCGAGCTGCCCGCCGCCCTGGCGCCCGGCACTTACGAGCTCACCGCCACTGCAAAGTTCAGCACCGGAGAGACCCAGAGGGACTCATTCGCCGTTCACGTCATGGCACGTCCGCAGCCTCCGCGGCCGAGGGGCAAGATCGCCCTCTTCGATCCCAAGGGCGAGACCGGCGACTTGCTGGACGGCATGGGAGTATCCCATGACGCCGTGGATGCAAACGCGGACCTGTCCTCGTACGGCATGCTAGTGATCGGCAAGGGAGCCCTGACGGTCGACGGGCCGGGGCTGGATCTGGGCCGCGTGCGCCAGGGACTGAAGATCATCGTCTTCGAGCAGACGGCGAAGGCGCTGGAGCAGCGGCTGGGCTTCCGTGTAGCGGCATACGGTCTGCGGCAGGTGTTCAAGCGCGTGCCGGACCACCCCCTCCTGGCGGGGCTCGATATTGAGAACCTGCGCGACTGGCGTGGCGAGGCGACCGTCCTCCCGCCCCGCCTGGACTACCAGCGCAGTCCCACCTCTCCCCCGACCGTCAAGTGGTGCGGCATTGACGTGCCGCGGCTGTGGCGGTGCGGATGCTGGGGCAACGTCGCCTCGGTGCTCATCGAGAAGCCCACGCGCGGCGACTTCCTCCCCATCAGCGACGGCGGGTACAGCCTGCAGTACAGCCTGCTGATGGAGTACCGCGAGGGGCAGGGGATGATCCTCTTCTGCCAGATGGACGTGACGGGGCGCACCGAGATGGAGCCGGCGGCGGAGACGCTGGCCCGGAACATCGTCCGCTACGTATCGGGCTGGCAGCCGGCCCCGAGGCGGAAGGCGCTATACGCCGGCGACCCGGACGGCAGGCGTCATCTCGAGTTCGCGGGCATCGAGCTGAGCCCCTATGAGGGCGGGAGCCTGTCGGCGCCCTCCCAGGTGCTCATCGCCGGGCGCGGTGCGGGGAAGGACCTGGCCGGCAGCGCGCCGGCCATCGGCGCCTTCCTCAAAGCGGGCGGCCACCTGCTGGCGCTCGGCCTCGACGAAGCGGACGCCAATGCCCTCCTGCCCTTCCAGGTCAGAATGAAGCACGAGGAGCACATCGCCGCCTTCTTCGAGCCCTTCGGCATGGACTCTCTGTTGGCCGGAGTCGGCCCGGCAGATGTCCACAACCGCGACCCGCGCGAGCTGCCACTCGTCGCCGGAGGCGCCTCCGTCGTTGGCAACGGCGTCCTTGCCGTGGGCGAGAACGCCAACGTCGTCTTCTGCCAACTCGCGCCCCACACCGTCACACCCGCGCAGGGCGTTCTGCCCGCCTTCGTGGCGAACGGGGACGAGGCGGCGGACGGGAAGCAGAGCGCACTGGTGACGATGGGCGCCATGTCGGAATGGGGCGTGCAGTTTGGCCAGAAGGTCGAAAAGGCCGGGCAGGTCGGCAGGACCTACACCTTCGCGGTTCTCCTCAAGGCCGTCGGCGGCCCGGTGCGCGCGCATCTCGAGGTGGAGCGGGCGGCAAGCCCGTGGGACCGCGCTCTGAAGACCGAGAAGACCGTGGTGCCCGAGGACGAGTGGACCGAACTGCACGCCACCTTCAAGGTCGACAAGGCCTACCCCGAGGGTTGGTCGGCGTACATCGGCTGCGCGCACGATGGCGGCCGCTTCCGGGCCGACCTGTTCCGGCTCTACGAAGGCGACTACGTCCCCTGGCGCGCTCGTGCCCGGCGAGCGGCAGAGCCGGCCAACCTGTTCACGAACCCGAGCTTCGAGTCCGGGACGGAGCCCTGGTGGTTCCGCTACAGAGAGAAGGGCAACGTCAGGCGCACCTACCGCCGCGCCAGCTTCCTCGCGGCGCGGCTGCTCGCCAACATGGGGGCAAGCGGCGCCACGCCCTTGCTCTCGCACTTCGCGACTCCGATCGGCGGCGCCATGGGCGAGTCGCTGATCAAGAACGGCGATTTCAGCGCCGACGCGGACGGGGACGGAGTGGCCGATCACTGGAGCTTCTCGAGCGGCTCCCCCGAGGCGTCCGCGGCCCGAGAGAGAGTGACGCCGGGCGCCGACGAGTGGAGTCAGCGCCTCACGTGCGCCGGGTTCGGCGCCAAGCAGAGCGGCTCCGTCATGTTGGCTCAGCACGACGTGGCGGTGGAGAAGGACCAGTGGTACCGCGTCTCGTTCGCGGCCAGGGCCGAGGGCCTCAAGGGCGCCTACGTCACCGTGGCGCTGCAGGATACTGAGAAGTGGCGGTCCCTGCTGTCGTACCAGCGCTTCGCTCCCGAGGAAGAGTGGAAGCGGTTCACGTTCCTGGTGCAGGCGAGGGACTCGGCGGAGTCCCGGACGCGCTTCCAGATCTGGCACGGGAACATCGGTACCGTGTGGCTCTCGGACGTCCGCATCGAGCCCTGCGACCCGCCGTCCGCGGGCAGATGGCTGGCCGGCCTGTACCTCGACGAGCCCGCGAAATGGGACGACCCGTACCGCTTCTTCCGCTGGTAGCCGGGCAGCCCGTGGCAGGCGGGGCCAAGTGCATCAGGTGGCGCTCCACTCCAGCGCGGTCATCGAGTGCGGTGGCAGCGTCAGGCTGTGGCCGCTGGCGAAGCCGTCGATCTCGCCCTCCTGTACACTCACCTGCGGCTCGTGCTCCGGCTCGTTATTGGCCGAGATACTGTCGGCGGTGAGCAGCCACCGGTGGGCCCTGCGGCCGGCGACGGGGCCATCGAATCGAACCACAGCATCATGCGGCCTCGTCGTGTCGAGGCTGAAGACGATGAGGCCCCGGCGGTTGCCCTCTCTGAACGCGTAGCTCCACAGGACCGGCACGTCCTCGTACGTCTGGACGGCCTTGCGGTCATCCTCGAAGTACCCCTCGGCCGAGAACGTCGGGCTCGCGCCCTCGTGGACGGTCGCCACCATGTCGCCGCCGATGAGCCGGTTCGCGATCATTTCGGCCAGGAAGTGGGGCCGGTAGCGCTGGTCGTTGATGTTGATCCCCGGCACGAAGCCCCAGAGCCGGGTATTGGAGTAGTTCCGCTGCCGGAGGTTGAACTGGCACTGCGGCATGACGTGCCGCTCGCGCATCATGAGCAGCGCATCGTTGATGACGCACAGCCCCGCGCCGAGGCTGGTCAGCAGGTGGTTGCGCCGCTCGTACGAGACACCGCCATCCTCGGGCTTGGGGAGGGTCAGGTGGAAGTTGTGCTCGTAGATCGACAGCCCCTTGCCGGCCTCCTGGGTCAGCTCGTAGTGCTGGTACACCCTCCCCGCCGGCTCCAGGACCCGGCGCAGGGCGTACCCGAATGCCCACCGGAAGAGCTTGTCGTCCGTGTCGAGGTGCGCGATCTGCTCCGCCCTCGTCTGGTTCATCATGTACGGGGCGATGGCGTAGCTGTCGGCGTTCGGAACGTCGCGCAGGACGCTCTTGGTGACGTACGGCGACCCCGCCTGCGAGCCGGCGACGAAGATGATGTTGGGCCGGTAGTGGGCCGAGGACTTGCCTACCGCGATCATGTCCTTCCAGTGGTCGGGGCCGTTGAAGGAGCCCGTCGCGTATCCGCCCGGGTTCCACGCCTCATTCCCGAACTCGATGTAGATACGCGGGAACACCTCGGTCCACGGCTTCGGGTGCCCCAGCTCCGCCCGGGCCTTGCCCCAGCCCACACCGGCCGGGCCGCCGAGGTACTCCATGAGGGTGTTGACCTCGTCCGGATGCAGCGTGCCGGGCAGGCAGTACCACGGGTCTGCGCCCACGTACTCGCATAGCTCGTAGTAGTCGTGCAGGTTGAACTTGTAGTGACGGGCGTTGTTCCGGCCGCCCCGGACCAGGTCGCGAAAGTCCCGCGTCCACCGCACCTGCTGCAGCGGCGGCTTGAGGTTGTTCGCCACGTCGCTCCCGCCCATCTGGAGCATGCGCAGCGTGCCCGGATTGAGCTTCTTCACCAGATCCACGAACGGATCGCGGAAGGCGGTGGGGTTCCGGTCCCGTTCCTCCTTCCAGATCACCACGTCATCCACGAGCACCTCGCCCTCGCTCGCCGCCACCCGGATCGCCACGTGCTTGCCCTCCGGCATCTCCCGCACGTCCAGACGCAGGTCGTGCTTCTGCCATTCGTCCGTCGGCTGCAGCGTCGCCCTGGCGGAGCTCTCGGTGGTAACCTGCAGCGTCGGCTGCCCCGCCTTGCGCTTGGCCCAGAGCTGCACGCGCCACGGGCCGTTCTGATTCGCCTGGCTCCCCCACATGGGGACGAACGTGTAGTGCGCGCGCCCCTCGGCCCCCCGAAGCCACAGCGCCGATCTGCCGAGGGATCCCGGCGGCACATCGCCAATGTGCGCCGTGTTGGCTTCGGTGTTCCAGAACGCTTTGTTGCTGGACTCCCGGATCGCCCCCTGGCCGAGGTCCTCGTACTCGAGCAAGATGCCATTCTTGTTGCCGTCGGACGGCTCCACCGTGCGGTCGAAGATCAGGTACGTGATCTCCCGCCCGTCGCGGATCTTCTTGGTGCCGATGTCCTTGATGGTGCCGCTCACGCCCTTGTTCGGCGGGCCCAGGAGCGTGAACTTCACCTTCCCCTTCATGGCGTCCCAGGCTTCCCGCGCCGGGCTGAACCAGACGGCGAGCCCGTTCTCGTCCAGCTCCGGGCCCCAGGAGATCATCCGATACATGACGCCCTCGAAGTTCTCCGCCGCCCGGATTTTCGTGATCGCTCCGTCCCAGTAGTTGTCGCCGCCCGTGTTGATGCCGAGGCGGATGACGTCCGCGACCTTCACATCGTCCGTGATCCGAATGGTAGTAGCGTCCTGTGCGTGGGCCGGATACGCTGCCCACACGACCCCGGCAGCGAGAAGAGCCGCGGCGTGTCGCATTCGCATCCTGAGGTCTGGTCTCATGGTCCCGCTCCTTCTCCTGGCCTGGATCATGCACGAACGGCACGCGCGCGCCAGTCGAGCCATCGTGGTGCGCCGCGTCCCTGCCACCCCTCAGCCCGGGCCGATTCGTTCCGTCGCAATCACCGCGTCATCCACGTAGATCGTCGCCGTGCTCGGCTCGATGTCATCCGTGTAGTTGCCAATCCCCCAGGTGATCCTCTCCCCCAGAGCCGTCCTCACGCCATCCACGTCGTAGATCTTCGTGCCGTCCTGCCACATGGCGATCCGCCCGCCGTCCGTCTCGGAGTGCTTGTAGAGGACCTCGAGATGCACCCACTTGCCCACTGGGAGCGTCAGCGGCGGGTCAACGAGCTGCTTCCCCGGATTGTGCGGCGTGTTGAGCTTGGTGTACAGATACAGCGTCATCTCCCCGTCCACCGAGTCCACGTTGACCGTCCACATCGGCTGGCTGTCCTGGCCCGTCTTGCCGGTTGGTGTGGACTTGAACTGGAAGATGTTCCACCACTTCGCGGGCCTATAGGCTCTGGGGAAGTAGTACCACGCGCTGTAGTACGCCTCCTCGGGCAGTCCCAGGCTCTCGCCCGTGTCCCACGCCTCGTTGCCCCAGCGCATCAGGCGCACGGCGAGCTTCCTCCCCGCCGCGCCGCGGATGGTCATCCGGGCCGAGTACTTCCCGCTGCGAGCGAAGTCCGTGGACGCCTCCGCCTCGGCCAGCTCCCCGCCGGTGTTGAAGACCCCGCCGCGCGGGTACTTGGCCTTGCCATCGTGCCACTGGCTCATGTCCCCGGTCTCGTGGTCGGCGGACCAGAATGCGACCCGCTCGCGCTCCGCCCCGGTTCCGATCGCGGCGAGTGCGGCCGCAAGCAGCGCCAGAAACAGGCGCCGTGGTGCCGTGATCCTCATGCGTATCTCTCCCTGCCCGACGTGCCACGTCACCGTCGGTGCGGCCGCCGGGTCTTTGACCGACGATCCGCCGATCCCTTCCACGCGCCAAAACGGTGGAGGGAATCCCGCGCTCTTGGCAAAGGATGCGTGCCGGAGGGGCTGCAGTGGAGACACGGATGCCGTCGGGCGCCCCATTTCGCCGACATGCGGCGCTGCTCGTCGCGGCGCTCACCTGCGGTCCCATGGTGACCCGCGGGCCCCGGGTATCCGCAGCCGACGCGCACTCGCAGGAGGCGAAGCAGGCAATGGCCGTTTCGGAGGCCGATCGCGCGCACAGCTCCGCGCCCGACTGGACCGACCGCATGGAGAGGCGCCGCCGAGGCCCTGTGACCCTCTACTACTCGCCTCAGAGCAAACCACTGGCCGGCGACCTGCTCGCGTACGCCTTCCGGTGCAACGAGTACCTGGCCGGGCTGTTCCAGCCCGAGGAGCCCGTGCGACAGACCGTCTACTGGATGGCGAGGGCGGACTGGCGCGGCAAGCCCGAGTCCTACGGCTTCCCCTACGCCAATGGCCCCAACGCGTACCTGGCCGCCGCCGACGTGGACCTGCCCACGCAGCTCGCCCTCATAGCCGACTGCACGGCCATCCAAGACGGCGGCGAGGCCATCGACCGAATGGCGCGCCTCGTCGGGCTGCCCGAGGGCGCTGGCCCAGCCGAGGTGTACGAACGTCTCAGCGAATCCAGTGACTTCTTTGTCGTATGGACGGCCTACCAGATCCTCCCCCACGAGCTCACCCACGGTTACTGCAATGCGCTCGGCTATCCCGGCAAGCCGCGCTGGTGGTACGAGGGCCTCGCGCAGTGGGCGGCTTACCAGATGCAGACGAAGCTCCGCTCCAAACGCGAAGCCGAGATGATCTACGAGTACTACCAGCTCCTCTGGGATCGCGCCGCCGAGCGCCTGCAGGTGCGCGAATTCGCCGAGGCGGACAGGCTCGGCGCCGGCGGAATGGACACGCCGAACTACGCCTGGTACCACGCCGGCCTGCTGCGCATGTTTCGGGACCTCGAGGCGCTCCAAGGCGACAACCCTCTGCCCGATCTCGTCCGAGTCGTCGGCGAAAGGTACAAAGGGCAGCGACAGGTCTCCCATGCCGAGATGATCGACGCCTTCTCCGAAGTCATCGGGCGAGATCTGCAGCCGTGGTTCAAGGAGCAGTGGCACCTCGGACCCTGAAAGCAGCTCACCTGAAGGAGAATTCGCACATGAAACAGCACCTTCGGCCTCAATGGGCGACGCTTCCGATGATCGGCCTGCCGCTCTTTGTGGTGGCGGCCCTGACAACGCCGGCACAAGGCCAGGACGCCACGTCGGTGGCGGGGCTCTCCGTGCCCTTCGACGGGAAGACCTTCAAGGGCAGAATTGCCTACAGCGCCGATGGGAATTACAACGACGAGGACGATTGGGCCGCCTCCGCCGTGGCCCTCGCGATCCTCGCCGAGTGCGGCGTCAAGGACAAGCTCGTCCACTTCGACTACAACTGCATCCTCGCCAAGACCGATCCCGCATGGGAGAAGCAGCACACGACAAGCGTCCTCGGCGCGGCCGAGCGATACGGCTATCCCAAATCCGTCTTCCACGACTGCCAGAAGAACCGGGAGGGAGCCGTCGCCAGCATCAAGAGGGCCATCAACGCCTCCTCGGCAGACGACCCCTTGTATTACATCGTGGCCGGTCCCGTCGAGATCCCGTACCTGGGCATCCGCGCCTCGGACCCGGCCAGGCGGGCATTCGTCTACTGCATCTCCCACAACCGGTGGAACGACGGCTACGCCAGCGCCGACCTCGTCAACCACAACAAGCGCCACGTCATCCCCCTGGGCATCACATGGGTACAGATAACCGACCAGAACCAGTTCCTGAGCACGAGCCGCTACGGCAGGCCCGCGAACCCGGACGAATGGCGCCCGTGGCACTGGATGAGGGACTCCGACGACGCAAAGGTCAGGTTCCTGTGGGACAGAATGCAGGCCACAACAAGGGCGGACTGCTCGGACTCCGGGATGGCGTACTTCCTCATGACGGGCGACGAGGAGGCCGAGATCCCCAAGGTGCGCGCGCTGCTCGATGACAACCGGGTCCCCACCCCCGTGGCGCGCAGGCGGCAGGTGAGACTCGAGGCGGAGAACTTCCCGACCCTCGACAACTACGAGGTCGAGTACCGCAACGACCGACAGGCATCCCAGCGGATCAATGTCAAACTCGCGAGCGCCACCGGGGGACGCATACGGACGCCCTTCCGTGAGCCCTATACCGCGACCAGCGGCCGTTACGACGTTGACGTCAGGTACTTCGACGAAGACGACGGCCGCTGCACCTTCAGGCTGTGTGTCAATGGCGCTCAGCAGGGCGACACGTGGCGTGCGTCGGGAGATGATGAGAGCTGGCGCACGCAGACGATCCCGGACCTGACCATTCGCAGCGGCGACGAGATCATGGTGGAAGTGCGAGCCGATGCCGGCGAGTACGGCAAGCTCGACTACGTGCAGCTCAACTACAGAGCCGCCGAAAAACTAGAAAACTCGTGACAGTCACCCGTTTCTAGCCTGCACATCCGACCCGCCCCATAACGCCACTGCGACCCATATACAGTCCTCTGCGTGGGACTACGGCTCAGGAGTCTGAGGAGCAGAAAACAGTGACAGTCACCCGTTTTCTGTCACCCGTTTTCTTCGCTCATCGCCCGCCGAGAATCCCCGGCAGCGCATCCACGCCGGCCTGTGCGATCATGCCGTCCTGCTGCGCCGTCACGCCGCTGACCCCGATGGCGCCGATGACCTCGTCGTCCACGGTGATCGGGATGCCCCCCTCAAACGGCGTCCCTCCCGGCAGAGCCAGTACGACGGTGCGGCCCCCTGCGATGGACTCCTCCCACTCCTTCGTGGGGCGCTTGTAGCCGATCGCGGTCTCAGCTTTCCCGAGCGCCATCCGGATGCTCCCGATCTGCACGCCGTCCTCGCGCTGGAAGTACACCAGGTGGCCGCCCGCGTCCACGATGGCGATGACGACATCCCACTCGTTGTCATCCGCGAACTTCTCCGACGCCGCCGCGATGGCTTTTGCCACCTCGAGAGTCAGCGCCTTCCTCGTGGCCAGCTCCGCCGTCGGCCCGGCGACGGCCATCAGCGAGACCACGATCGATACGCAGCATGCCTTCCGAAATGACCTCATCATCTTGGTTCCCTCCTGATGTCAGCCGCTCACTCGCGAGCGTCCCCGCCGATTACCCAGGCTCCTTCCTTGATCCACTCATGCCAGCCGCGCTGCGCTCTTCGCCTGCGATTCCTGTTGCGCCAGTGCCGGTTCAGGTCCATGTCGCTGTTGCGGGCCGTCCTCCTCGTGGCGCTGATCATCGCCTCGTCCCGGCCGGCGCTCTTCACGATGCTCGTCTGGTACGGCAGGTAGTACTCGATCTCCTCCGGCGCCGCCTGGTCGTGCCCACCCTCCCGACTCACGATCAGACTTCCCCCGCTGGCGGGCGAGCTCGGCTTTGGCAGCCCTGACGGATCGGCGGCGTTGACTGCGGTCCCGAACTTCGCATAGCTGAGCGCGACCAGGTCCCTCTGCCTGCGCAGGATGGCGTCGTCCGCGGACGGTTCCGCCTCGTAGCTTATGTGGAAGTGCAGACACATCCCCCGATTGGCCGCCAAATCCCCTATCTCAACCCAGTTCGCCTCCTCTCCGATGGTCACAATCGAATGCACCCCACCGAGCGTGAACCACATTGCCCTGGCGTCTGTACCCGCACTGAACAGATCGCCCTGCCTTGTCGCGATCTGCGCGTACCGCGTCTTCACGGCCCCATCGTCCCCGATCACGACCGCACAATTCCTTCGCGCACCGTCCACGAAACAGGGCATCCCCACGATGGCGTGGATGCTCCGTGCCCTCGCCTCGGCCCGTATCCGACTCAGCGCACCCTCCAGCGCCGATTGATCCGCCGCCAGCACGTCCTCCCTTCTCTGCCCGGTCACCGCCAGCTCCGGGAAGACCACGACGTCCGCTCCCTCCCCGGCCGCCCGCCTGATGGAGTCCACTATCCTGCCCGTGTTGTCCTCGATATCCCTCGAGCACGCCATCTGCGCCGCTGCGATCTTCACGTCGCGCACCGCCGAGGAGTATGGCGTGATGTCCGGAACCGACGGCGCGGCTCCGCCCTCCAGCAGCCGCTTACCCATGTCCCAGAAGGCCCTGAACAGCGGATGCCACCTCCGCCGCTCCGCCTCCCCTCGTGTCGCCCGGTCCGCGTCCACCTCCTCCACGATCATAGCGTCCCTCTCATACGTCCGGCTCGCCTGGACCGATCCGTCCGGCCTGATGATGGCGCTGCCGCCTCCCCAGGGACTGTTGCCCATGAAATCCGTATCATCGTGCACCGGATTGCTGACGATCACGTACGCGTCCGTCCTCACCGCCATCGGCCGATACCGGATCCAGCGCATATCCGGCCGTCCGTCATCGCCCCCGTGTCCGCCGGAGATGTCAATGATCACCCGCGAGCCCTGCACCAGGCACGGCAGGTCGGAATGCTCCAGATACCACCGGTCGGAGCATATCAGGAGGTTGCACGGCACTCCCTGAACGTCGAACCGCTGGGGCACATCGTAGTTCTTCTGGTAGAAGATGACTCGCTTCCCGTCCGGACCGTACACCGCCCCTCTGTTCTGATACGAGCCGCCGTCCCTGGCTCTGTAGGATGTGCCGAAGACGACGTATACCCCCGCCGCCTTGGCACGCTCGCCGACCTCCTCGATCGCCCCATCGAGCTCCGCCTTCGTCGGCTCGTCCACGGCGATCCCCGGCCAGTGGAGGCCCGACTCCGGGAAGATCACCAGTTGGCACCCACCGCGCTTCGCCTCGTCAATGAAGCGGCCGAATTTCGCCCGGTTCTTCTCCAGCGTGTCCTCGATGACCGTCTGCACCACGGCGACCTTGATCGTCCCTGCGTGGGCCTCCGTCGCGATCGCTCCCGCGGCCATCAGCGCGACCGCAGCGAGGGGTTTGCGTGCGCTGACCATATCGTCTCCCGCCGTCTCCGGGATTCAGCACTTCGTATTGTGTCAATGCCGGATGAATCCCTTCTCCCTGATGGGCTCAACCCTCAGGCCTCCCTGCCACCGAACTCCGCGAAGGAACACGCGCCATCTGAACGAAGAGTGGGACAGCGATGTATGCCCCTGGGCGCGATGGGCGTGGCCACCGCCTTCGCGGCTATGGATCAACAGAGCACTCCGTGTGGAGAGGTACGACATGAGCGACTGCGGACTCACACGACGGCGATTCCTGGCCGCTGCCGCCGGATCAGTGCTGGCGCCGGAGCTTCGCCCGGGAGCGGCAAGCGCCGAGGCACAGGCGGACGGCGCCCGCCCCAACATCCTCTTGATCATCACCGACCAGCAGTCCGCCACCATGATGAGCTGCGCGGGCAATCCGTGGCTGGAGACCCCGGCGATGGACGGCCTGGCCGCCACCGGGACCCGGTTCGAGAGGGCCTATGTGACGAACCCGGTGTGCCTGCCGGCCCGCTTCAGCTTCCTCACGGGGAAGTACCCCTCGGTCGTCGGAGTCCGGCACAACGGCAGCAAGCCCACGCCGCTCGTGAGCGAGATGCCGCGGCGCTCGCTCGGGTGGATACTCCGCGGCGCCGGCTACGAGACGGCCTACGGGGGGAAGATCCACCTGCCCGGCCCCATGCGCAACATCGAGGACTGCGGCTTCACGTATCTGACCCCGGACCAGCGCTGGCCACTTGCCGCGTCCTGCGCCGAGTTCCTCAAGGCCGACCACGACAAGCCCTTCCTGCTCGTCGCCTCGTTCATCAACCCCCACGACATCTGCTACATGGCGATCCGGGATCAGAGCCCGGACAGTGCTCTGGCCAAGAGGGTGCCTCCTCCCCTGGACGAGGCGATGCAGCTCCCCGACGGCGTTCCCGAGGACGAGTTCTACCGCCGCCACTGCCCCCCGCTGCCGCCGAACCACGAGCCCACCGACGGGGAGCCCGACGGTGTTCGCCAGTTGCTCAACATGCGACAGTTCCGCCTCCGGGCGCGGCAGAACTACGACGAGAGGCAGTGGCGCCTCCACCGTTGGGCCTACTGCCGGCTCACGGAGCGCGTCGATGCCCAGATCGGCACCGTCCTCCAGGCGCTCCGGGGCTCGGGCCAGGAGCAGAACACGGTCGTGGTGTTCACCAGCGACCACGGCGACATGGACTCGGCCCACAAGCTCGAGCACAAGACCGTGTTCTACGAGGAGGCCGCCCGCATCCCCATGATCATCAGCCACAAGGGGCACACAAGGCCCGGCCGCGTG
>JASFTE010000046.1:0-13632 GCA_050114035.1 Armatimonadota bacterium
AAACGTCTCGCCCATCGCGCCGTTGACGGGGTCCTTCCAGCCGGGGAGCCGTGTCAGGTCGAGCGACTCGCCCGGGGCCAGCTTCCTGCGAGGCAGTTGCACCGTGGTGCGGTGCAGCTCCTGCTTGTCGTAATGCCACACGTTGGCGTAGCGGAAGTGGAAAGTCACTATCGCTGCGCCGCTCAGCGAGACGTCCTTCTGCTTCCAGTCGTTCGTCAGCCGCGCGCGAAGCCGGATCGTCTCGCCGGGCGCCGCCGTGGTGTCGGAGCCGGCGATGGACAGCGTGAGGCCCGGCTCGGGCTCATTCTGCTCCCGGGGGGCGAGGCCGATGTGCCAGGCGTCGGGCTTGTCCACGTAGTCCGGCAGCGCCAGGGGCAAGCCGCCGCCGACGGCGGGCGAATTGCGCGCGGGCCGGCCGCGCTCGTCGAGCAGAGGATCGGCGCGCACGGACCCCGTCTCCCAGCCGTACCCCCGGTACGACTGCACCTCGGCCAGACTCATGTCGAGCTCGCGGCTCCAGTCGAGCGGGTGGCGCCAGTGTATATCGTTGCCCCAATACAGATTGCGTTGGCTCCTCAGGCCGGCCTCGTGGAAGAGCGGCAGCGTTTCGTCGCCCTTGCGCCCGCCGACGAGCCCGATCGCTATGGCGTTGTTGAGCAAGAGGTTGTTGGCGAATGCCGTCTCCTTCGGCGCCGCCTTGACTATTCTGCCGTAGATGGCCGTGCCGCAGCGCTCGAAGAGGTTGTTGTAGACGCGGTTGCCGGAGGTGTGGCCCCCGGGGAAGCGGACGCCGTTGCGGCAGTCAGTGATGCGGTTGCCGTAGACCAGGTAGTGTCCCCGGTCGTGCTTGCCCGCTCCGGGGCCGCTGCTGCGCTCGCCGGAGATCACCACGCCGTTGAGCACGTCGTAGATGCGGTTGGCGAGGACCACGAGCTCCCGCACGGCACCCTTGGTGCCGACGCCGAGTCCGCCGTTGAAGATCTCGCAGCCCTCCACGAAGTTCGGTCCGGCGTCGCCGCAGTCTATGGACGAGACCACGTGGGAGTTGGAGCCGTGGTCGCCCCAGTAATACGAGTCGTGTATCCTGGAGTCCCTGAGTGTTGAGAAGGAGCAGTGAGATATGTACGCCCCGTACGCATTGTCCACGCTGTTGGATACGTGGGCGACCTCGACGTTCTCGGCCACGACGTGGTCGGCGCGGAGGTTGAGGCCGATGGGCTGGCCGAAGAGGATGTGCAGCTTCTCCACTCGCACCCACGGCTTATCCGCGGCCACCACGACTATCTGCGAGGCCTCGATCCTGTGATCAGCCGGGTTCGCCCCGTCGCGCGCCCACAGGTACACCCAGCCATCCTGCTGCGTCCACCGCCCCGGCCCGGCGATGGCGGACACGGGCGGGTCCACACGCTTCGCCCGCTCGCGCGGGTGCACCAGGCGCTCGCCGTCCTCGTACAGCCCGCGGATGTGCTTCTCGGGGGCGCGGCACTTGTAGATGCCCGCCGCGTGAGGCTGCCAGTGCGTGAGGCGAACGGAGCCCAGGACCGCCACGTACTCGCTCTCGTGCGCCGTGAGCGTGATCGGTCTGCCGGGCGCGCCGGCCCGGGGGAAGCGCACGGTGCCCTCCCCGCCGGGAAGGCGGTACTCGCCACCGCGCAGCACCACGCGGTCGCCGGGCTGGGCGAGCGAGAGGCCCTTGGCGATCGTCGCAAAGGGCCGCTGAAGCGACCCGTCGCCCGTTTCGTCGCTGCCGTCGGGAGCGACGAGGTAATCCGCCGCCCCTGCCGGGAGCGCCGTCAGCCACAGGAGAAGGGCCGCCGGCAGCAGGCCCCAGGCAGCAGACCGCCCGTCAGCCTTCCGGTGGCCCAGCGTATGAGTGAGTAATAGTGACCGTGCACCCACCGTCGACAACATCCCCCTGGCGTTACCGTCGTAGTTGGCTCCAGCTCGGTTGACTGCGGCACCCGAAGAGGATTGCTTACCGCTGCTTCCTTTCGGATCTGACGGGGTTCGCAATGCTTCGTCGCGCAGGACCCAGCCTTCATCGCCACTTGCGTCGGTCAGACCCACAGGCATGAGGCCTCGGGCGGGGATTCGACCCCGCTAAGCGGATTTCGGGTGCAGGGCACCGCTAGTTCCCCGTCTAGCACGGTCACCAAAGCTCAGTATGTCCTATACGCCCGCGCCCTGTCTGTTGGCCTTCTCTTCCCTTCGCCCGTGATCCTTGTTTCCTGCCTTTGTGGCGGAGAGGGTGGGATTCGAACCCACGATGGACTCACGCCCATACGCGCTCTCCAGGCGCGCACCTTCGGCCGCTCGGTCACCTCTCCGAAAGGCAGGGGAAAGGGTCAAGGGTCGAGCACAATACAACTGGCAGGCGCGGCGCCAGCCTGGGGCCGGGGCTCGCCTCACGCTTTTCCCTTGACGCTTTTCCCTGCCTTTGTGGCGGAGAGGGTGGGATTCGAACCCACGAGTGAGGGGGTGCCCCACTACACGATTTCGAGTCGTGCGCCTTCAACCGGACTCGGCCACCTCTCCATTCCCCTTGGCGTTGTGGCGTGGCGCCCCCGGCCCGATTCGAACGGGCGACCTTGAACTTAGGAGGTTCCTGCTCTATCCAGCTGAGCTACGGGGGCCCGACATTGAGGCGATCTCACACGAGAAGGGGACGAGCAGCCATCCCCCGGCCTCTCTGGTCCCTTGTCCCTGTCTGTCTGGTACGCCCGGCGCGATTCGAACGCGCGACACCTGGCTCCGGAGGCCAGTGCTCTATCCACTGAGCTACGGGCGCATCAGGTCTTGGCCCATATGATTGACGAGACGGCTCGAGGAGCCGTCTTCATGCGAGTTCTGTGGCGCGCCCGGCGCGATTTGAACGCGCGACCCCTGGCTCCGCAGGCCAGTGCTCTATCCGCTGAGCTACGGGCGCTTCCAGCCTTCTATGCCGGCAGCAGTGGCGGAGAGGGTGGGATTCGAACCCACGATGGACTTTCACCCATACTCCCTTAGCAGGGGAGCGCCTTCAGCCACTCGGCCACCTCTCCGCGCCCTTGCGGGCCAACACACGTGGCCGGTAGTCGCTTCGTACGACGACTCCGTGCAGCCTCGGAGTGCTGAGGCGATTCTACCACAACGCCCCTGCCGGTTGCAAGAGAGGCGGCCGACCGGCCCATCGCACTACCGCGGCCCACCCGCCGTGAGCTCGTCGTACAACTCGGGCTTGCGGTACTTGAGCAGCCGCCCGCGGTTCTCGGCCAGGTCCAGCTCGGCCATCACCACCCGATCGCCGCCCTCCTGGTAGCGGGCGACGATGTTCCCGCGGGCGTCGATCAGGAGGCAGTCGTGGAAATGGACGAAGGCGACGTGCAGGCTGTTCTCGTAGGCGCGCGTGCGCATCATGATGTCGTTCATGCCGCCGTAGGAGCCCATCGCCGGGTTCAGGATGAGGTCGGCGCCTTTGACCGCGAGGATGCGCGCCGTCTCGGGTGGCTGGCGGTCGAAGCAGATCATCATGCCCACCCGGCCGAAGGGTAGGTCGTACACGGGGAGCTGAGTGCCGGCCTCGTTGAGCGGCTCGCGGTGCATGAGGTGCGTCTTGCGGTAGTGGCCGATGATCTCGCCGTCGGGGCCGATGAGCAGGCAGGCGTTGTGCATCTTGCGGCCCGCGCGCTCGGCGAATCCCGGCACGAGGTAGATGCCGAGGCGGCGGGCGAGCTCGCGGTAGCGCCGGACGTACTCGCCGTCGGGCACAGTCTCGCCGATGCTCCGGTAGCGCTCGGGCGTCAGGCCCTTCTGCTGCACGATGTAGCCCTCGAGGGCTCCCTCGGGCAGGCAGGCGATCTGCGCCCCGCGGTCGGCCGCCGTCTTGACGAGCGCCTCCGCCTCGCGGTAGCTCTTCTCCCTGTCCCAGCGTATCCGCGGCTGGCAGATGCCGGCGAGGGTGACCTTGCCCGGTTTGGGCGCCTCCGTCGCGGCGGGTGCGCCCTCGGCTGCGACGCCGCCGGCGACAGCGCCTGCCGTGAGGCCGAGCATGAAGGAGCGGCGGGACATGTCAACGGTTCCCTCGCGGGTCATGGGGCGGGCACCCCTCTTCCAGCAACGCGCCTACGTCCGGCCTTGCGTCCGGTAGATCACGAGGCCGATGGGATAGCAGAGGATGCCAAGCAAGATCCACCACCAGGGATTGCCCAGGGCGAGCACGTCAACTATGATCCAGAAGATATAGCAGGGGACCCAGATGAGCAGGCAAATGCCCAGGACCGGAATGCCCCAGTCCGGCAGGGGCGCGCGGCTCGCCAGGAACTCGAAGATGCCGAGCGCTACTCCGATCCAGGGGAAGATCTCCCAGGCCCGGCCGCATCTGTCGATGATCAGCAGGGGAGCGGGCCGCTTCGCCGGCGCGCGAGCAGCGCTGCGCCCGTAGCCGGGCACACCCGGAGGGCGGAGCAGCCGTTGCAGGAGGCACGGGGGCGCCGGGAGACGGCGGTACTGGCCCCGTGGGCGATGGTGGCATGGGCGCGCCTGGAGTCGGCGGCTGTGCGAGCGGAGGAGGCACGGCGCCCGGCGCAGCCGGGGGCCCGGTGGGAGGCGGCGCCGGCGCACCAGCTGGCGGAGGCGCTGTCCCAGGGGGCTGTGCAGGCTGAGGGGGAGCGGCGCCCGCGGCTGCCTGCAGACTGGCGCCGCACGACATGCACACGTTGTCGGTGGGGAAAACGGGCTGCTGACACGACGGGCACGGCCGTTGCTCTTGGGCCATTCCGAGCCCTCCCCGGGTCCGGTGTCGGTCGCGGCCGGCATTGCGCCTTGCTTCCCTCCCCCTGCGCCCTCTACCTGCCCCGCCGTGGCGACGAGCAAGTCGTGCGAGCCGGCCATTGGCGGCACACCAACCGGCATGCGGCTGTCACCACGCTGGACCCAAACGGCCACAATGCCCTATACTGCGGCTGGCGAGGCCGTCAGGGGCGAGGCCCCCGGCCGCGCCGCAGAGACAACTTCCGTGTGAGAGGATGGCGGGGCATGGAACGGACCAGTTGGCTGTGTCTGTGTGTAGTCGCGCTCCTGTTGGCCGTGGTCGCGTCGTCGGCCCAGGAGATACCGACGGCGGCGAAGAGCTGCTACGAGGCCGGTATGGCGGCGAAGAAGGCCGGGGAGCTGAGCAAGGCAGTCGGCGAGCTGAGTGCCGCCGTGAAGCTCGCCCCCTCGTGGGCAGACGCCCGGTGGGCACTGGGCTGGACGTATGCGGCGCAGGGCAACAGTGAGCGGGCGATTGACGAGCTCAACTGGGTTATCCACTTGACGGGTAACGCCAAGCAGAGCCAGGAGGCGGCAGACGCCATCGCGCGCCTGGGCGGCGAGGTGAAGTCGCCGGTGGCAGCAGTGCCCAAGCCACCTGCTCCGCCCCCTCCGCCGGCTGCGACGGTCGCCGTGCCGGCGGCGCCGCCGGCCGCCGGTGACGGGAAGTGGCACCCCTCCTGGGACGCCGCGCTCGCGGCTGCCAGGGCGAGCGGCCGGCTGATCCTGGTCCACGTCTACACGCCGCTCTCGGAGGCCGACGCCAAGTTCGCCGAGGAGACGCTGCGGGCGGCGGAGGTGGTCGCGGCGGCCAAGGAGTTCGAGTGCGCCCGGCTCGACTCCGAGGGTGAGCTGCCGTGGGCCGAGGCGAAGGAGATCGAGGAGGAGGAGGGTGACGAGGGCCCCCTCGTCGTGTTCTGTCGCCCTGACGGCGCCGCGCATTACATCGCCGCCGGTGCGTTGACGCCGAAGCAGTTCCTCCACTACATGGGCGAGGCGAGGCGCTACTTCCAGATGGAGCAGAGCGCCACGGCCATCGAGCAGCAGCACGGCGACAATCCACAGGAGCCGGAGGCGTGCTTCGAGCTGGGGCGCTGGTACATGCTCAAGGGCGGGGCTGACCTCCGCTCCATTCTGTCGGCGGCCTTCGGTGCAGAGGGCCTGGCCGCGGCATTCGCAAAGGGGGTCCCGGAGGGGTTCGGGTTCGAGCCGATGCCGTTCGGGGCCCAGCCCGGTATGGGGGGGCCCGACCTCATGCCTCCGGCCGGTGCCGAGGAAGATGGGCCGGAGGGGGGGCCGGAGATCATCGACCTCGGCGGCATGGGCGAGGGGATGCCGGAGATGGGGATCGGCCTGTGGGTGGGCATGGAGCGGGACGAGGAGAGGGCCAAGCAGCTCCGAGCCAAGGGAGCGGCACTGCTGGCGCGCTTCCGCGAGCAAGATCCGCAGGACCGCCTGGGTCACGGGGACGAGATCGACCTGCTGCTCATGCAGAATGCCATGATAGAGGAGCGCCACGCCGAGGCCGGCGCTCTGGCCCGCGGCTACGTCGAGCAGAACCCCGAGGGCGAGGGCGTCGCGCTGGCGTACGTCGTCCAGGCCATGGCCTCCCTGTCGGAGCAGGAGGGGCAGGAGGAGGGCATGCCGGACTTCAGCGAGGCCAAGGCGCTGCTGGACAAGGCGATGGAGGCGCCCGGCGACGAGGGCTCCAAGATGCTCGCCGTAGTCATGCGCGTCGTGTTCGAGATGATGGACGCCCTGGTGACAGGCTTCATGGAAGCGTTCATGGAGATGGGCAAGGAGATGGAGAAGGCGATGCCGCAGCCATAGGGCCCGGACGAGCTCTGGACGTGGACTGAGGGCGCCCCTCGGGCGCCCTTTTCGTCTCTTCGTGTGGGGACCGGGTGGCGTTATGTGGCATACGGAACCCGGGGCGGGGCAAAGGCCCCGGCCGAGCTACAGCCCGAAGCCACAGGGAGGTACGAGAGGTGATGGTGACCCGGAGGACGTTTCGCTGCGCGGTGCCGGCGGCGCTGGCGCTGGTCGCGCTGTCAGTCGAGGCGGCTGCACAGGGAGTAGACTGGCATCCATCGTGGAGCCGCACGATCATCGCCGCCCAGCGCAGCGGGCGGCCGATCCTGGCCAACGTGTATACGCCAGGATCTCCCATCCACAAGCAGTTCGCCGACACGACCCTGAACGCCCCAGCCGTCGTGGCAGCGACTCAGGACTTCGAATGCGTCCGGCTCAGCTCCAGGAGCCCGCTTCCCTGGCCCGAGACCAGGAAGATCGAGAACCCGCGGGAGGAGAAGGACGCTCCGGTCCTGGTGTTCTGCCGGCCGGGCGGCGATCCGTTCTACGTCACGTTCGGGGCCCTGAAGCCAGACAAACTCCTGTACTACCTGGGCGAGGCGAAGCGCTTCTGGTCAATGGAGCAGAATGCGGCGGCTGTCGAGAAGCAGTACCGGGGCAACCTACCAACGCCAGAGACGCGGTTTGAGCTGGGCCGGTGGTACATGCTGCGAGGCGGGGCGGACATCCGATCCATGATGGCAGCCGCGTTCGGGGGTGGGGACGGGATCATCGGGGCTCTCGCCGGGGAGATGTCGAAGCAGATGTCGTCGGGCGGCATGCCTGCGATGGACGGCTTGGCGGCCATGGCCGCGGCACCGACGCCGGAGGGGGCGGGCCCCCTCGGACCCACGGCGAAGATGCCGGAGATGGCCATAGGGCTATGGGTCGGTATGGAGCAGGATGAGCGGCTGGCCAAGCCGCTGCGCGCGAGGGGGGCGTCGCTGCTGGGCCTCGTCCGGAGGCAGGATCCGGCGAACCGTCTGGGGTACGCCGGCGAGATCGATCTGCTGCTGATGCAGAATGCCATGATCGAGGAGCGCCACGAGGAGGCCGATGCACTGGCTCACCGGTACGTCGAGAGCAACCCGCGGGGCGAGGGCGTGGCACTGGCGTACGTCGTCCAGGCCTTCGGTTCGCTGTCGCGGCTCGAGAAGGAGCAGAAGGAAGACGAGCCGCCGGACTTCACGGAGGCCAAGGCGCTGCTGGAGAAGGCGATGGCGGGGCCGGGGGACGACGGGTCCAAGATGATGGCGATGATGATGCGGATAGTGTTCGAGATGATGGACGCCCTGATCTCGGGGTTCGTGGAGGCGTTCGAGGGGATGGGGGAGGCAATGGAGCAGGGGATGGTCCCGGAATAGGGGCGCCCGTTGGTGCCGGACTGGGGAACTGAGAACAGGGGAGTCCTCGAAGGGCTCCCCTTTCTGGTCTCGGGTGCGCGAGACGGCACGTGTGGGGCCGGGAGTCCGAGACGATCCCCAGGGAGGGCATCTTCCCGTGGCCCGCCCCCTACCCAAGCAACGCCCCAGCACTCTCCAGCACGTGGTCAGGCCGGACGTCGCTCGCCTCGAGGGCCTCGCGCGTCGTCACCCCGGTGAGCACCAGCGCCGTGGCCATGCCCGCGTCGCGGCCCATGACGATGTCGGTCTCGAGCCGGTCGCCGATCATGAGCGCGCGCTCGGGCGGCACGCCGATGAGCTCCAGGCCCGTCCGGGCCATGATGGGGGAGGGTTTGCCCACGATCAGCTCGCAGCTCGTCTCGGTGACCGCCTCCACGGCCGCGATCATGCCCGCCGCGTCGGGGATCTCGCCGTCCTCCATGGGGCACGTGCGATCCGGATTCGTGGCCACGAACCGGGCGCCGCGCTTGACGGCCTGCATGGCGATGTTGAGCTTGCGGTAGTCGAAAGTGCGATCGAAGGCCGCCACGACCCACTCGATCTCCTCGACATCCTCCGTGAAGCGCAGCCCCGCGGCCTCCAGGTCCCGTATCAGCGGCGGCTCGCCGATGGCATAGACTTTCGCCCCCGGCTGCTCCTGCGCCAGGTATCGCGCCATCACGAGCGACGAGTTGATGACGCGCTCGTCCGGCGTCGGGATGCCGAGCCGCGTGAGCTTCTGCGCGTAGTCCCCGCGCGTCTGGATGGGCTTGTTGCTCAGGAATCCAAAGCGCTTCCCCAGCCGCTCCAGCGTCTCGATTACCTCTCTGGCCCCCGGCAGCAGCCGCTCGCCACGGTAGACTGTCCCGTCGAGATCGAACAGATAGCCGTCGTAGCTGAGGAGGACCGAAGTCGCGGTCATGCAACACGCTCCTGGTGATGGTCCGCCCTGCATTGTTCGCTGACGGTCGTCTGTCTTCCTGTCCCGCCGCGCCGCGCAGGAATGGAGGCCGCCGGAACGAAATGCCACCTGTGGGCAGGGAGAAGCCAAGTGTGCCGCTTGTGTGAGGAAGAGATCATAGAGGACAGCGACCTCCAGGCGCGCATTCAGCGCCTCGTGCACCGCATCATCGAGGCCTATGAGGCGCACGAAGTGTGGCTATTCGGCTCTTTCGCGTACGGCGACTATCACGAGCTCAGCGATGTAGACCTCATGATCGTCGCCGACGATGACCGACGCTTCGTTCACCGGCCCCTCACGGCGTTTGAGGTGAACGACACCGGGATCCAAATCCAGCCGCTCGTGTACACGCCCGCCGAGTACGAGGACATGCGGGCGAGGGAATGGCCGTTCCTGATGCAGATCCTCGAGGACGGAGTGAGGCTGTATGCGCGATCAGAATCGTGAAGCGGCATGGACGTGGTTCGAGCAGGCAACCGGTGACCTGCGGTCGGCAGTCCACGCGGCGCATGGCGGCTTTCACGCGGACGCTTGCTTGCATTGTCAGCAATCCGCCGAGAATGCCCTGAAGGCGGTGCTGCACGCGCATCGGCGCCGCGCCATCACGACGCACTCCACTCAGAACCTGCTTGAGGAGGCTGCTCGCCACTACCCGGACCTCGCCCCACACCGGACCGCGTGCCGGGACCTTGACATGTACTACGCCACCACCCGCTACCCCAACGCCATCGGCGGAGCGGTCCCCTGCCGGAGCTTTGATGCGGACCAGTCGTCCGCCGCCATCGCACACGCACGGGCAGTCGTCACAGCAGTGGCCGAGGCCTTGGGCTTCGAGCCGCCGGAGGCGACCGACGATTCCTGAGCTGTCGCGAGGGAGCACGCTGACTCACTCACCGGAGGGAACACCCAATGCCCAACGACTTGGCTATCGTCCTGGACTGCGGCGCGACGAACGTCACGGCGGCGGCCGTTGACACGAGCGGCGAGATCGTGAGGTCGGCGAGCCGAGCCAACGGGCCGGTGGCGCATCCGGGTGGGGGAGAGGGCTGGCTCATCTGGGATCCCGACGGGCTATGGGAGACCATTTGCGGCGCCTGCGCGGAGGTGTGCAGCGAGCTGCCGGCCGACCGGCTCAAGGCCGTCACCATGACCACGTGGGGCGCGGACGGGGCGCCCGTCCGCGGGGATGGCAGCCTCACGTACCCGCCCATCTGCTGGCAGGACGACCGCACCGAGGGCCTCGCGCGCGGCATCGCGGACCACATCGACCCGTGGGATGCCTTCGCCGAGACCGGCTACCAGGTCATCCCCTTCAACACTCTCCTGCGGCTCATATGGCTGCGGGAGCATGAGCCGGCGGCGCTCGACGAGGCGGAGTGCTGGCTCATGATGCCGGGGCTGCTGAGCCAGCGCCTGTGCGGCGAGACGTCCATCGAGCCGACGAGCGCCGGGACCATGATGGCGATGGACATGGGCCGGCGCGATTGGTCCGAGAAGATGCTCGCGTTGGCCCAGCTCGACGGCTCCTTCTTCCCGCGTTGGGTGGAGCCCGGGAGCGTCATCGGTAACGTGCACGACGAGGCGAGCGCCGAGACGGGCCTCCCGAGCGGCATCCCGGTCGTCGCCGCCGGGCACGACACGCAGTTCGCCGGGGTCGGCTCCGGCGCGTCCACGAGCGAGGCCATCCTCAGCAGCGGCACGTGGGAGATCCTCATGCTGCGGCTGGAGCGCTTCACGGCCTCCGGGTTCGCCTTCGACGAGGGCCTCATCGTGGAGTGCGACCCGGTGCCCGGCCTGTGGAACCCGCAGCTCCTGATGATGGGCTCGGGGGTGCTGGAGTGGCTGCGCGAGCACATGTACGCGGACGTGGCCGAGCGGGAGGACGCGTACGACCGCATGATCGCCGACGCCGAGCGGGTCCCTCCCGGCTCCGACGGCGTCACGGTGCTGCCGAGCTTCGTGCCGGAGACCGGGCCGACGAGGAAGCACAACACCCACGGTACCATCCTCGGCCTCGGCATCACGACGGACCGGGCCCAGGTGTATCGGGCGGCCCTCGAGGGGCTCTGCTTCCAGCTCCGACACGCCCTCGAGGTTCTCGCCGAGGCGACCGGCTTCTCCGCCGAGGGCATTCGCGCCGTCGGCGGGGGCTCGCGTAACGAGCTCTGGAATCACATCCGTGCCGACGTCACCGGCCTGCCCGTGAGCACCATCAGGCAGAAGGAAGCCACGGCCCTCGGCGCGGCCCTGTTCGCCTTCGTCGGGGCCGGCACGTTTGCGTCCATCGACGAGGCCCAGCAGCAGGTCGTCACCCCGCAGGCCGTCATCGAGCCGTCGCCCGACGGTCTGGCGGCCTACAGCGATCTGTATGCGAAGTACCGCCAGGCGGCGCCGGCGCTGGCGGGATTCTACGGCGGAGAGAGTGGATGAGCATGCGCCCGACGCGGCGCGATCTGCTGAAGACGGGCCTGGCCGGTGCAGCCTCCCTGGCAGCGGCCGACCTTCTCCGTGCCCGGCCGGCAAAAGGAGCACCTGGGATGCCTCCCCTGCGTCTGCAAGCCTACACCTCGACCGGCGATCCGCTGGGCCCGCGCGCCTACGGGTCCCTGTACCTCACCGACCTGGATCGCAACCCGCTTCGCCTGCGGCCAACATTTGAGAATGGCGCCGCGGTTCTGCCGGAGCCGCCCGATGCGCCCTTCACCGTGATCATGCAGCTCGGCGTCGAGGGCTTCGGCCGCGTCTACCAGGTGGCCGACAACGGTGGCCAGGGCTATGCGGGCGACGAGGGCGAGCTGAACCTCAACTACGAGTTCGCCGCGAGCCGCCTGGCGAGCGTGCAGCAGGCATTCGATCAGGGCGAGCAGGAGGACTGCGACTTCTCCGCCGAGGTGGGGCAGAGGCTCGGCCGAGCGGCCGACGCCCTCGACCGCGCCAAGGCCGCCATGGACGATCCGAGTGATTGCGCCGCTGCCTGCGAGGAGTCGCTGCGCGAGTCGCTCTGGGGGGGCGAGCAAGTCGTCTTCGAACGAGCGCGCCACGAGATCGCCAACCGGGGGAAGCGCGACGACTTTCTCTTTGGCTGCAACTGCTTCGGGTATCCGCAGCACGGCGAGCAATACGCCTCGCTCTTCGCCGAGCTGCTCAACTTCGCCACGCTGCCGTTCTACAGCCTCAGCCTCCGCGACGGCGCCCAGCGCGCGCGGGCCTATGTGGGACTCGACACGAAGCTGGACTGGGCGCGGCGAAACGCCATCGCTGCCAAGGGCCACCCGCTCGTCTGGTTCCACCGCGCCGGCATCCCACAGGAGGTGCGGAGCAAGAGCTTCGAGGAGATCGAGGCCCTCGGGCGGGCGGGGATCCGCGAGATCGTCCTCCGCTACGCCGGGCAGATCGACATCTGGGACGTCATCAACGAGGCCCACGACTGGGGCAACGAGCTCGGCTACTCCCAGGAGCAGCTCCTGCGCATGACGCGCGTGGCCGCCGAGACGACCAAGGAGGCCAACCCGAACGCCGTCACCATCGTCAACAACTGCACTCCCTTCGGCGAGTACGTCTCCCGCGGCCGCACGTACTTCGGCGAAGTGAAGCGCCCCATGTGGGCGCCCATCGAGTACCTGCACGCGTGCATCAGCGGCGGGATCGACTTCGACGTGGTCGGCGTGCAGCTCTACTACCCGGGCTACGATATGTTCGAGATCTCCCGCCTGCTCGACCGCTTCGCCCAGTTCGGCAAGCCGGTGCACATCACGGAGCTCGGCGTCTCGACGGCGACCGGCGAGGACACGACCGCACACGTGAAGCAGCCCGGCCGCGCCTACTGGCACGGGGAGTGGAGCGAGGCGATCCAGGCGGACTGGATCGAGCAGTTCTACACGCTCTGTTACAGCAAGCCCTACGTCGAGGCCGTCACCTGGTGGGACTTCGCCGACAAGGGGCACTTCTGGCCCCACGGCGGCTTCCTGCGCCGCGACATGACGCCGAAGGAGTCGTATGGCCGCCTCAAAGCCCTCCTCGCCTCCTGGGGGCACGCCAGGTGAACGGGGCGTCACTCCTCCCGCGCATGCCCCACGCAGACAACATACACGATCTCCTGATCCTCCGGCAGGCCGAGCGCGCCGCGCACTCGTCCGTCGTCGTCGGATACTCCCAGGGGCACTGACGCGAGCCCGAGCGCGACCGCCTGTAGCTGGACGTTCTGCCCCACGTGTCCCGCCTCGATGTGGACGTATCGCGTGGCCCGATCACCGAACCTCGCCGCCGTGCGCTCGCGCACTGCCGCCATGACGATCACCAGCGGCGCCTGCGCGATGGTGCCCTGTCGCCATCCGGCTGCCCGCAGCTTCGGGCGGACGTCTTCCTCTGATAATCTCTCTGCCTTGTGCCCATCCGGGATGTAGTGCAGCAGCCTCTCCGGCGTCACGAGGTACAGCTCCAGCGGGTACGTCGCCCCGGCCGACGGGGCCGCGCGATGTCCGGTCTCCTCATCCGTGATCCCCTGCGCCGCCCATGCGAGCTGCCCGATCTGCTCCATCGTGAGGGCAGTCGGCGCGAGCTCCCTCACCGACCGCCGCTTCGCGATGGCGGCCTCGAGCGACACGGCACCATCCAGCGTCGGGCTCGGCAGCTCGATGATCGGCGCCCTTG
>JASFTE010000047.1:0-13460 GCA_050114035.1 Armatimonadota bacterium
CCGAGGAAATGGCGCGCCGGCGGACGCCGGTCATCCTCGGGCCGTTCTACTACTACCCCAGCGGCTACTCACAGGCGCGCGAGGGGTGGGACGTGAACTGGAACAACGCCGGCCTGCTGGCGGAGGCGGGCGTGAAGGTGGCGCTGGCGTCAAACGACGCGGCGGGCCCGGCGAACCTGCTCCTGTGGGCCGCCCTTGCCGCCAGGCACGGCCTGCCGCCGGAAGACGCGCTGAAGGCAGTGACGACGAATCCGGCAGAGATCCTGGGCGTCGCGAATCGGGTGGGGTCCCTGCGCAAGGGAAGGGACGCCGACTTGCTCGTTGTGAGCGGCGATCCCCTGGCGGCCACCACGAGAATAGAGAAGGTGCTCATCAACGGGCGCGTTGTGTTCGAGGCAGAGAGCGGAGCGGATGCTGATGATGAGAAGTGAATGCCGCGCAGCGATGGCGATAGTCGTCACACTGCTCTCGGGGATGGCCCTCGCAGCCGAAGGCCCCGTCCGGACGAAGGTGGCGATCAAGGCCGGCAAGATCATCACCATCAGCGGGGATGACATCGAGGACGGGATCGTGCTTATCGAGGATGGCGTGATCACGGATGTGGGAACGGGTCTGGAGCCCCCCTGGGACGCCAATGTGATCGATGCGTCGGAGAAGGTGGTCATGCCGGGCTTTGTAGACGCGCACACGTCGGGCAGCATGCGGACGGCCAACGAGCAGGTCCTGGAGGTCCCATTCCTGTCGGCCGCCGACGCAATCGACCCAGTGAGCTCGTTCATGGAGGATTCGCTGCGCGACGGTGTCACGACGATGCTCGCCCTGCCGGGCAACGACACGCTGCTCGGCGGGACCGGCGTGGTCGTGAAGCCCCACGGCATGACAGTGGAGGACATGCTCGTTCGCGACTACACCGGGCTGAAGATCTCCCTGCAGGCGCGGCGGGACAGCAGCCGCATGGCGCACCTGGCCGGCCTGCGGAAGTACCTCGCCGACCTGGAGCGCTACGTGGCGGACTACGAGCAGCGGAAAGCGGATGCGAAGGAGGCGAAGAAGCCCTTCGACGAGGAGATCGATCCGAAGAAGCAGCCGATGATCGACCTTGACGAGGGGCGACTCACGGCCTTCGTCTACTGCCCCCGCGCGTCGGACGTGGTCAAGGCGTTCGAGCTGAGCGAAGAGCACGAGCTCACGATGGTGCCCGTGCTCGGGCCGGACTGCTACAAGGCTGCCGGGCTGCTGGCCGAAAAGGGGCTGCCGGTCATCCTGGATGCGCAGCTCGTCGTCTGGGAGACGGACGAGGTGACCGAGACCGAAGAGATGCACGTCGTGCCCAAGATCATGGCCGATGCCGGCGTCAAGTTCGCCGTGCAGCGGAAGGTGAGCTCCTATGGCAGCCGCTACCTCTGGCTCCAGGCGGCTCAGGCAGTCGCGCACGGCGTGGACCGAACGGAGGCGTTGAAGTCGGTCACGCTGTACCCGGCCGAGATCATCGGTCTCGGAGACAAGATAGGCAGCGTGGACAAGGGGAAGGACGCCAACCTTCTCATCCTCACCGGCGACCCGCTGGACGCGCAGACCTGGGTCGATCAGGTGTTGATCGAGGGCGAGGTCGTGTACACGAGGGCCGAGGATAAGCGGCTGAAGCGGCTTCTCGAGGAGCGCAAGCCCGAGGAGCCTGACGAGGAGCCGGAAGAGGAAGCGGAAGAGGAAGAGAAGGAGAGCGAGGAGCCGACCGAGCCGAAGCCATGATCCGGAAGGCAGCGGCAGACAGGAGACATGCGGTCTGGCTGGCCGTGCTCGGCGGCGCCGCGGCGCTGCTGGCGTGCGGGGCCGGGCACTTGGCCCGCGCCGGGGACGGAGCGGAGCTGGTCATCAAGGCCGGCAAGATCATCCCGGTCGTCGGCGCGCCCATCGCCCCGGGCGTGATCGTCATACGCGACGGCAGGATTGCGGCGGTCGGCCCGGACGCCGCAGTCCCGGCGGGCGCCAAGGTCATAGATGCCGGGAACAGGGTCGTCATCCCGGGCCTCGTGGCGGCGTTCACGACGCTGGCCGAGGCGGGGCGCGACGTGCGGGAATCGGCGACGCCGGAGCTGCGCACCGCCGACGGCCTCGATGCCTATGGCGATTGGCGCTCGGTCCTGGCCGGCGGCGTAACGACCGTCTACCTCTCGCCGCCCGGCCGGCGGCTGATGCCCGGACAGGGGGCAGTGGCGAAGCTCGGCAGCGGATCGCCGTCCGCCCGAGTGCTTGACGATCGCGCCGCGCTGCGGATCGTGCTCGGGGAGTGGGCCAAGAACCCCCCGGACCTGTGGGAACCGCCCCTGCCGCCGACTCCCGAGGTCTCGCACGTGCCTCCGGAAAAGCAGTTGCCGACCACGCGGATGGGTGAGATCGCGCTCCTGCGGGGGCTGTTCGGCCGGGCCGGCTCTACCGCGCCGGAGGGCGAGCAGACCGCGGTGATCGGGAGCGACGTCCTGCGGTCGGCTCTTCGGAAGGACATCGCCGTCAGAGTCAGGGCCGACAGGGCGGAGGACATCCGGAACGCGCTGGCGCTGGGCGAGGAGTTCGGACTGCGCACGATCATCGAGGGCGGGACCGAGGCGTACGCCCTGGCCGACGAGCTCGCGGGCCAGGAGGTCCCCGTCGTCCTTCTTCCGCCAATCCGACCCGGCAAGCGAGTGGGGGCGGATCTGGCTCAGACGCTCGTGTCCGGGCGCACGCGGGCGGACAATGCTGCGCTTCTGACAAGGGCCGGCGTGGAGGTGGCCATCGCCACGGCGGATAGCTCCCTGCGGGACCTGCTGGTTGTCGCCGGGGCCATGGTGGGCGAGGGGCTGCCGCAAGATGCGGCGCTTCGAGCCGTGACGGCTGGGGCGGCCGAGGTGCTGGGGGTCGCAGAACGGGCCGGCAGTATTGAGGTGGGCAAGGACGCCGACCTGGCGATTCTCACCGGCGAGCCATTCGCCACCAGGACCGTCGTGCAGACGACCATCTCGGATGGCCGCATCGCATATGAGCGGAAGGCGCCGGCTGAAGGCGGGCTATCGACCGGCGAGGGCCTCCGCATCCTCCGGGCGCGGAGGATCATCACAGGTGGAGGCGGGAGCGTGTACGGCGGGGAGATCAGAGTCAGGGATGGCCGGATAGAAGCCGTCGGCGAACGGCTCGATGCGCCGGCCGGGGCCGAGGTCATTGACCTGGGCGACCGCGTGATCATGCCGGGCATGATCGACGTGCAATCCCACCTGGGCCTGCACTGGGAGAGCGAGCAGGCGACGCTCAGTCCGCAGCCGGCGACGAGCGGTCCCACCTCCGGCGGCATGAGATTCGTGAGCATCGCGGGCGCCGTCGATCCCACCGATGCGGCGTTCGGGGACGCGCTGCGTGCGGGCGTGACCTCGGTGGCGCTGGCGCCTGGAGACGCCGGCTTGTTCTGCGGGACCGTGGCGGTGCTGAAGACAGCGGGCCGAAGCACTGAGGAGATGATAGTGAAGCCCGTTGCGGCGCTGAAGTTCTCGATGCTGGGCGACCGCGACAGGCTCGCGCGGGCCTGGCAGATGCGCGACCTGCTGGAGAAGGCGCAGAAGTACGATTCGGACTGGGCCGAGTTCGATAGGAGACGGGCCGAGTTCGAGCGGAGGTACGCGGCCGATCCGGACAAGGAGCTGAAGGAGCCGGTGCGCCCCAAGCGCGACAGCCAGCAGGAGGCGTTGCGGGCGCTGTTCGCCGACAGAGTCCCGGCGCTCGTCGCGGCGGATCGGCCGGATGAGATGGCGAGCGCGGTGAAAGTGTTCCGTGAGGAGTATGGGCTCAGCGTGGCCGTCCTCGGTGCGGGTGAAGGGCACCGGGTCGCGGCGGACCTGAGGGGGGCGCGCGTGGCCGCGGTCGTCGGGCCGGAGATCACGCGGGAGGAGCGTGGCCGGACGATCAACGTCGCGGCGGAGCTGGCGCGGGCGGGAGTGCCTGTCGCATTCCAGTCCCGGGCGACGTCGGGAACGCGGTTCCTGAGGATCACGGCGGCGTACGCCGTGCGGCACGGCATGGACGCGACGGACGCCCTCCGAGCCGTCACGGTCCGGCCGGCGCAGATACTCGGCGTGGACGGCCGCATTGGCTGCATTGAGCCGGGCAGAGATGCGGATATTGTCGTGCTGTCCGGCGATCCGCTGGAGCTCACGAGTCGGGTTGAGAAGGTGTTCGTGAATGGCGAGGTCGCTTACGATGCCGAGGCGGAGGAGTAGATGATGGGGCGCGGATCCGTGGTCTGCCTCGTTCTTCTGTTCGCCGTGGGCAGCGGATGGCCCGCGGGCGAGCGTCACCGGTACGCCATCCGGGCGGGCAAGATCGTCACGATCACACAGGGCACCATCAACCATGGCGTGATCTTCGTGTCCGACGGGAAGATCGAGGCCGTCGGCCCGGCCGATGCGGTGGAGCTACCGGAGGGGTACAGGGCCGTGGACGCGTCAGGCAAATGGGTAATGCCCGGTATGATCGACATCCACTCGCACGCCGGCGTGCAGGGCGGCCTCAACGATATGGTGTGCCAGACGAACCCGGGGATGCGCATCGGCGATGGCCTGGATCCCGAGGCGGAGGCCGTGGCGGCATCCCTTGCGGCGGGCGTGACGACGCTCCAGGTGGTGCCGGGAAGCGGCACGAATCACTCGGGCTTCGGGGTAACGTACAAGACGGCCGGCGCGACGAAGGGGGAGCGACTGATACGTCGCATCGGCGTGATGAAGATCGCCCAGGGGTACAACCCCGAGCGAAGGGGCGGGGACATCGGCGCCTCGCGCATGGGGATGACGTGGCTGCTGCGCGAGCATCTGGGACGGGCGAAGGCATACGATGCGGCCTGGACCGCCCACGAGCGCGGCGAGCGGCGCGAGCGGCCGGAGCGCGACATCGGGATGGAGATGGCGCGGCCGGTGTTTCACGAGGAAATGCCGGTGCTCGTGCACACGTACGCGTCGTGGGGCACGCTGATGACCCTGCGCATGTTCCACGACGAGTTCGGCCTCAAGGCCATAGGCACCCACGCCGCGTACAACGGGCACGAGATCGCCGCCGAGGCCGGCAAGCGGGGCTTTCCCATCAACATCGGACCGCGAGTGGTGGACTTGCATGGGGCCGCGGACAGCCGCTTCTACGGCATGATCCCTCAGTATGCCGAGGGGGGAGTCACGGAGCTGTCCGTGAACACCGATTCGTTTGGCTTCGGCCAGAAGTACCTGGCCGTGAAGGCTGCCATGGCAGCGCGATTCGGGCTGGATGAGGACGAAGCGCTCCGGCTCGTGACCATCAACGCCGCGCGGGCGGTACTCCTCGACGACCGGATCGGCAGCATCGAGGTGGGCAAGGATGCCGATCTGGTGATCAAGGAGGGCAGCCTGCTCGACGCCAGTACGCCGGTCGAGATGGTGTTCGTCAACGGGAGGCTCGCCTACAGGCGAGAAGCAAAGGGATAGCGCAATGGGGCCGGGGGAAGGGAACCGGAGAACCGGCAGCAGGAGCACTGGCGCGGTCCGCGTGCTTGTCGCGGCCGCGGCGGCAGCGTTCCTGCAGGCGGCGGGAGCCACGGCGAGCTCTGAAGGACCCCTGGCGATCCGGGCCGGGCGGATCGAGACGGTTGCGGGCGAGCCGATCGAGAACGGCGTGATCCTCATTGCCAACGGCCGGATCGAGGCCATCGGCACCGATGTGAAGGTCCCCGAGGGCGCGGAGGTCATCGACGCCCGGGACGGCGTGGTGTGCCCGGGCTTCGTGAATCCGGCGACGGCGCTTGGGCTCGCCGCCAGGAGCAGCGGCGGAGCCGCCGCCAACGCGCACTACCGCACGGCTGACGAGCTGTACCCGTTCCAGGATGCGTACAAGCACGCCGCGCGGGCGGGCTTCACCACGCTGGCGCTCTGGCGCTCCGTATATGGGATCGCCGGGCAGGCCGCGGTGGCTCGTCCGGTCGCGGATAGTGCAGAGGAGATGCTGGTCTCGGATCGCGGGCCGGTCGTCGTTGGGTTCCGGGCCGACACGGAGACACGAAGCCTCATCAAGAAGCAGCTCGACGCGGCCGCCAACAAGCAGACGGCGAGCCGCGGGGACAAGACGGCGTCGCTCGTCTGGGCCACGCAGGGCGAGGTCCCGCTCATCGTCCAGTGTGCCAGCTCCGGGGACATAGTCCACGCGCTCAAGCTGCTGGAAGCATACAAGAAGACCAAGCTCGTCCTGTCCGGCTCCTCACGGGCAGTCTACCGAGTGATCGACCAACTCGGGAAGAAGAAGGCCAACATCATCATCCCCGCCGCGATCGCCTTCGAGCCCAATACACGCAATCGCGTCAACATCCCGATGCTGCTGGCGAAGGCGGGCGCGAAGATAGCGTGCGTGCCGGCGAGCGACAGCGTGGCCGGATACGAGGGCCTCAGGCAGTCAATGGCTGAGCTCGTGCGCGGGGGGCTGACTCGCGAGTCGGCGCTGCGCGCAGTGACCATGAACCCGGCCGAGATGCTCGGCCTCGACTACCGGCTGGGGAGCCTGGACAAGGGCAAGGACGCGAATCTCATCATCCTCAGCGGCGATGTGCTCGACGCCAGGTCGAGGGTGCTGCGGGTCCTGATCGAGGGCGAGACGGCATACGACGCCGAGTGGGGGGGACTGCGATGAGCGGGTCCTGGGAGCCCCGGGTCCGAGGCGCGTGGATTCTCGTTCTGCTGGGGGTTCTTGGGTCGTGTCAGTTCGTCGGAACCGTTCCCGCGCACGCGCAGAAAGCCGTCGCCATCGTCGGCGGCGACCTCTACACCATCACGAATGGCGTCATCCGCGGCGGGACGCTCGTCGTGGAGAACGGCAAGATCGCGCGGATCGGAACGAACGTGCAGGTCCCGCCGGGCGCGGAAGTGATCGACGCCAAAGGGAAAGTCGTCATGCCGGGGCTCGTGGCCGCTCGGCTCTCGGGGCTCGTCGGGGGCAGCACGAAGAAGGTGGCGGATGCGCTCGACCCCTACCACCAAGTCGTCTCCTTCGCACTGGCGTCCGGCGTCACCGCGGGCTACGTGCAGGTGGGCGGCGCGGGATCTGCCCCCACGGGAGGCACCAACGCGGTCGTGAGGATGGCTGAGGGCGACCTCGACGGCATGCTGCTCCGCGAGCCGGTCGCGATCAACATAGCGTACTCCAACAGCGGCCCCCGGCTGAAGGCCCTCCTGAGGCTCGACTTCGTGCGGGCCCAGGAGTATCTGCGCAAGCGGGTGCAGTACGACAAGGACAAGGCCGCGGGCAAGCAGGTCGAGGAGCCCAAGGCCCCGAGTGGGATCGAGCCGATGCTGAAGCTCTTGCGCCGCGAGCTGCCGGCGCGCATGTCGGCATCCTCGGCCAACGATATTCTGGGGGCGCTGGAGCTGGTGGACGACTTCGGCATCCGCCTTATCATCGAGGGTGTCGTCGAGGGCTGGACGATCGCCGAGGAGATCGCGAAGCGGGACGTGGACGTGATCGTGTCCCCGCGGCGCGTGCAGTCCCCGAACAGAGACATCGCAGCCCCCACGGGCTCATCCGACGAGCAGGCGGCCATACTCAAGCGTGCGGGCGTCAGGCTCGCGATCGTGCCGGTGAGCACATCGTTCTCCACGTGGGGCGGCTTCGGAGACGACCTCTTCACGCTGCCACTCGAGGCCGCCTACGCCGTCGGCGGCGGGCTGGACGAGCAGACGGCCCTCGAGGCGATCACCATCAACCCGGCGGAGATGCTCGGAGTGGGCGATCGGATCGGGAGCCTGCAGGAGGGAAAGGACGCGGACATCATTATCCTCGATGGTCATCCCCTGCACTACAGCACCTTCGTCGAGTTGACGCTCGTGAAGGGGAAGGTGCTCTACGATAAGTCGAAGTCCACCTATTTCTCGCACATCCGGCCACGCGGCGATGGCCCCGCCGCAGACGAGGCCGAAGAGTAGGCTCTCCCATCGGGATCGGGGCGGTCGTGATGCGGAGAACGGTTCTTGTCCTCCGGTTGCGGGCATGCGCTACACCATGCGCGACTGGGAGCCCGTGTTCATCAGAGAGCTCGAACGCCGGTGGCCAACGGCGACTTACTCGTCGACCTTCGACTTTGTCTCGATCAACAGGATGTACCCGTCCATCGGCCCGGCGCAGGCCCCCTGGATGGCGTTGACGAGCACGGGCCCTCTCTCCGGGTCGGCCGGCCTGGCCTTGCCGCCAACCACAAGCTGAGTGCCGGCCTGTGCCAATGCCATCGGCCCGCTCGCGGCCGGGAGCGTGCTGGAGAACAGCAGGTCGCGCAGGTCGGCGCTTAACAGCGCGAAGTACGCTCCCCCCGCGCCCTCGGGGAACGCGCGCACCCACGCATCCGGGCTCTCCACGAGCGCAAACGAAGAGCTGCCCACGAACGCCACGCGTCCGTCGGCGAGGACCGTCGCGTTGTGAATCATGCTGCTGTTGGGCTTGTTCCTGGTGGTGAGGAAGGAGCACCAGTTGGCGACTTGGGTGACCTCGCGCTCCTCCTCGTCAAGCTGCATCAGCCACGAGAACTTCCCGACATTCGCGCCCCAGAGGGAGTCGATGAAGCTCCCCTTGCTGTTGGGCGAATCGTCCAGGGAGAACGGCTGCCGCAGGAAGACGCTGTTGCCGCCGTCGCTCCAGCCCCACACGAGCCGGCGGTCGTCGGGTCCGCGGACGGTCCCCCAGATCCCACTGTCAGAGACCAGCCGGTACTTGTCCGCGCCCACCGTCTTCGAATCCCACCTCCACGCCTCCCAGAGCACCTTGCCCTCGCGGTCGTACTTGGTGAGGAACGGCTGCCGCCACGGCTCGCGCCCCGTGTTGGTGTTGACGTCGCTGCCCAGATAGACACTGTCATCCTCTGCGGCTGTCGCCAGGAGTACGCCGCCGCGCGTCTCGGACAACTGCTTCAGGCCCTTGCCGTCCGGCGTCAGTACATGGAGCCGGTCGTAGGCGACGAATACCAGCGAGCCATCGGAACGCTCGGCGACGCGGAGCCCCGGGTGATGCTTGTCCCCCTGACGGCCCTCCCACTGGCTGCTCCACCCTTCGGCCTGCTCGAATACGAGGGCCCACTCGAGTCGCTTACCATCCGCCGCGAGCCGGGAGAGGTGCAGGTTGCCACCGGACGCCTTCGCGCCCTCGGGCGGCGACACCGTGTGCCGGATAAGTTCCTCTTGCTGTGCGTACTCAGCAAAGGCAGCCGTACACTTGCCCGAGAGGTAGATGGCGCCGCCGCGCCCGAACAGGGCCTTGTTCGCCGTCGCGTTGCCCCATCCAAAGCGCGTGAGCGACGCCACCCGCCGCAGCCCCGGGCTGAACCGGACGACGAAACCGGCGGTGTTCGGGTTGTCGTAGTTGAGGCGACCCTTGGCCTCGTCGGCCACGGCTTCTGCCGTCGTGTATCGGTCTTCGCCGATGACCGTCGCACTGGGCTCGGCGACGAACTCCGGGCCCCAGGCATTCCCCACGACCAGGACGCCGCCGTCTTGAGCCCACCCAACCGCGACCAGCTCCTCAGCGCTCGGGCCGCCGAAGTACGTAGCGGCGATGGCCTTGACCTGCCCGTCGGACCCCTTTGCCTTGGCACAGTGTTGATGGTAGCGGGTCTCGGCCGCGGCGGGCGACCCGAGTATTGCCACGCAGACCAATCCCTCGAGAGTGGAGCGCAAGCTCGGCTTCCTGGGCACCATCACAGCACCTCCGACGACGATTCCCCCGCCGGGGAACGTAAGCCAATTCGTGCCGCGCGACCCGAAGTCCTCGCTCCGTTCCACGAGGAAGGCCCACCATCGGAGCATGCAGCGCACAAGGGAATCTCGGTCCGATACAGAAGCTGCATTGCGGCAGCCGGCAGCGGCTGCGCTGCAGAGACCAAGCGAAGGAGACTGCCATGAACATCGTCCCATCCGTCGTCGTGCTGTGGTTCGGCATCCTCGCTCTCAGTTCACCCGTCGGCGTCCTCGCCGCACCTAACGACTGGGCCGAGGGCACGCCGGGTAAGCCCAACGGGGCGACTCGCGACCACTACAACCGCGCGGGCCGGCTGGAGTGGGACAACTACATGGGCGATTGGCGGGATGCCCGGGGCGTCCCGCAGGGGAACGATCCGTACAGCACCGCGACCCTGGTTGATGACGACGCCGCGAAGTTCGTCGAATGGGACGTCACGGGCCTCGTGCAGGAGTGGGTGGACGGGAAGTACCAGAACCAGGGCGTGTTCCTGCGGGCCATCGAGGGCTCCGGGCCGTTCAACTTCCGCAGTCGCGAGCACTCGGAGGCCGGCGAGCGGCCGCAGCTCGTGATCACAGCGGCCGGCGAAACGCTGCCCCTGGTGCCCGTCGCGGACACGTACCTCGAGACGTCAACGTACAAAAGCATGGGCGACTCGGATACCCTCAGGATCGGGGGGAAGCCCAACCACGCCCTCCTGCGCTTCGATCTGAGCGGCCTGGCGAAGGGGACACGCGTCACGAAGGCGGTGCTGCGCCTCTTTGCGTACGCGCGATATGGCAGTAGGGCAATGACCGTCGGCGTCTTCCGCTGCTCCCAGGGCCAGTTGGTGCCTGATTCCGCCCCGATCGAGGGACTCGCATCGAAGTACCGGGGGGATAGCGACATCGCGAGCGACCCCGACGTCATCTTCGCCGACGACTTCGAGTCGCCGCAGTGGGCCGACGACTGGAGCTATGCCCGCGGCACGATAGACACGACCGTAGCCGATGCCGCTCGCCGCTTCGAGCCGCTTCAGGGCAAGGGGCTCCGGGTCAGGATCCCGGAGGGCTCGACCCTGGGCATGACGACGGCCTACAAGTTCGAGCAGGAGACGGGCCAGGAGCCCGAGGAGATCTTCTTCCGCTACTATCTGCGGTTCGGCGACGACTGGAACCAGACCCTGCAGGGCGGGAAGATGCCGGGCATCAGCGGCACCTACGGCGTCGCCGGCTGGGGCGGCCGGAAGGTGGACGGCACGGACGGGTGGTCCGCCCGGGGCTCGTTCTACTACTCGATCCCCGACGACAACCCGCTGGCAGGCACGACGCCCATCGGCACGTACTGCTACCATGCCGATATGAGGGGCAACTACGGCAACGTGTGGCTCTGGCAGGAGGGATACCGCGGCTTCCTCCGCAACAACCGCTGGTACTGTGTCGAGCAGTACCTCAAGATGAACACCCCCGGCGAGACGGACGGCATCATCAGAGCCTGGATCGACGGCAGGCCGGCCTTCGAGAAGACGGACATCCGGTTTCGCACGGTGGACAAGCTGAAGATCGAGCAGATCTGGATGAACGTGTACCACGGCGGCACGAAGCCATCGCCCCGCGACCAGCACCTGTTCATCGACAACGTGGTCATCGCGAAGAAGTACATCGGGCCCATGGGTCGTGGGGCGCGCTGAGAGAGGGCACTGTGCCCCGGTCATACACTGCCGCCATCATCGGTCTCGGGGGCTTCTCGCGCCGCCATGCCCAGGCGTACGCCATGGCGCCAAGAGTGCGCGTCGTTGCCGCCTGCGACCTCATCTCCGAGAAGTTCGCCCCGTGGCGCGAGCACGTGGGGGAGCACGTTGCGGAGGACATTCTCTTCTACACCGACGCCTCCCGGATGCTGGAAGCCGAGACCCCGGACCTGGTTTCCATCACGACGAAGCACGACGCCCACGCGCCGCTCACGATCCTGTGCGCTCGGGCGGGCGTCAAGGGCATCTACTGCGAGAAGCCCATCGCGATGGACCTCAAGCAGGCCGACGCCATGCTGGGAGCCTGCGAGCGCTCAGGGACGAAGCTCGCCATCGGACACCAGCGGCGCTTCAATCAGGAGTGGCTCGCGGGGCTGCGCATCATGAGGCGCGGGAGCATCGGCCGCCCGATCCACGCCATCAGCCGCTGGCCTGACTCGGACGCGAGCAAGTACCGGTACGATCTGTTCGGCGGTGGGCCGCTCATGTGGCTCTCCATCCATTCCATCGATCTGCTGCGCTACTTTCTGGGCGATGTGGCGTGGGTGCTGGCGCAGGTCGACATGGGCGAGCCGAGCATCGACGTCGAGACGCGGGTGTATGCCCTGCTGTCGTTCGAGAGCGGCGCGCAGGCCGTGGTGGAGACGGGCCCGGGGATTGGCCCGGAGGCCACGCTCGGTCACTCCGTCGTTTTCTACGGCGAGAAGGGGACGCTGCACGTGTGTGATGGGTACGGCGCGCGGTACAAGACGAAGCGCGACCCCCGGTGGCAATCCGCGCGGCTGGATCAGGAGACGCTGCCGTGGCAGATCGGCGTCAACTACGCCTGCGCCGAGGAGATTGGCGATCTCATTCGGGCGATCGAGCGCGACTCCGAGCCGCGCTGCTCCGGCCTCGATGGCCGCGCGGCTCTCGAGGTCGCCATGGCCATTTACGAATCAGAGCGCACCGGTGGGCCGGTCCACCTGCCGCTCAGCAAGGGCAATTCCCCGCTGGTGGAGATGGTGCGCAGGGGCGGCTACGGCGAGGTGACGTGGCGGCCCGACTAGACCGGGGCGGGGACGACTCAGCCCTCACTGACACCCACGCTGTGCATGAGCCCCCGAATGAAGCCGATGGCCATCGCCATGCTGGCCGTGCGCCCCTCCTCCCCGGCCACCGCCCCGATGTGCTCGGGTCGGATCAGACCGTCGTAGCCCATCCGATCCAGAGCCTCGACGATGTCCCGGAACTCTGTCAGGCCCGTGCCGAGGGGAATCTCCTCGCACTTGCCGAGCCGCTCCCGCGAGTCCCGGAAGTGCACCATTCCGATCCGGTGCCCGAGCCGCTCCACCGACTCCCTTACGTCGTCCTCGGCTGACCACACCGATCCGGCGCAGAACAGGGCCTTGTTCCTGGGCGAGGGCACATCGTTCAGAAGCTGGAGCAGCGTCTCCGTGTTCCACACCAGGTGCCGCGGCGTCCAGTGCGTGTGGCTGGCGATGGTGACACCGGCCTGCTCCGCCGTCTCCGTGAGCCGTTTGTAAAGCTCGATCATTCGCGCCCACAGGCCATCCCGCTGCGCCTCGTCCTCGACGCGAACGACGTTCATCACCGGGGCCAGGGGGATCCCGAACTGCTTCATCGTCCCGAGCGATCTGCAGAACCGGGCGACGATGTCTTCGCCCTTGTCCGGATCCAGCATCAACCGGATGTTGTTCTCGCCGAACCAGAAGCCGTCGATGGAGATGCCCGCCTCGTCCAGGGGCTCCTTGATCGGCCCTACCAGCTCCGGCGTCAGGTAGCCGACGTCCGCGTACCCAGGGATGGCCCACGCTCCGAGGGTGACGTGCGACACGTCGAGACTCTGGAAGAAGGCGATCTGTGTTTCCACGTCGGCAGGGAGTACACCGTATTCCAGGGCTATCTTCATCCGCATCGCTCCTGTCTCGGATAGTCGAGTGCCTGCGTTGCACTGGACACCTTCGGCATCACGGGC
>JASFTE010000048.1:0-13335 GCA_050114035.1 Armatimonadota bacterium
GCCCGCCCGGTGGTTCCTACTGCGGTACGGCAGCCCCGTGGATCTGGCACTGACCGCTCGGCACCACGCCGGGGAGCAACTCATCGGTCCTCGTGTTCGGACAGTGCGGGGTCGCACGCATCCCGGAGTCCACGCATATCGTCACAGACTCGGGACGGGGCGCAGCCGGCGCCACGGGGCCAGGCCGGGGCGCCGGCCCGGGACTGCGGTGGCGCCTGCACTCGGCAGTCGGCACCTCGTCGAGGGCAAAGGCCCGCTCCGCCGTAGCCGGGCAGTAGGGGCACGCCCGCATTCCGGTCGCCGCACACACGAGGACCGTCTGCGGGTCATTCTCCTCAGCCTCCTCGGACTTCGTGCCCACGATCGTGCCGCCCTTGGGGAACTCCCGCTCAGGCTTGATGACCTTGATGGCCTCCGCCATGAACGCCTTCCATATCGGCGCCGCGCCTCCGCCTCCCGTGACGTGCCCGGTCGGCCGATAGTCGTCGTTCCCCACCCACACTGCCGTACACAGATCGGGCGTGAATCCCACGAACCAGGCATCGCGCCAGTCCTCGTTCGTCCCGGTCTTGCCGGCGCACGGTACGCTTCCGAGCTTCGCTCGCCATCCCGTGCCGCCTGCGACGACCTGTGCCATCATATTGCGCATCGTACATGCGACGTCGCGGTGCAGGACTGGAACACGGCCCGGCGTTGGCACACGAAGCTGCTCGCCGCGAGAGTCCGTCACCGTGTCGATCAGCAGCGGCTTGGGCCGGAAGCCACCCGAGGCAATAGTGGAGAAGCCGGTGGCCATCTCGAGCGGGCTGAGGCCCGCCGGGCCCAGAGCCAGCGACAGATACCGGTGGTTGTTGAAGCGCCATTCCGGCACGCCCATCATCCGCGACGCCGTTCGCACCACCGGGTCAATGCCCACGTCCTGGAGCAGCCGGACCGCGGCGCAGTTGTAGGACCACTTCAGGGAGGTCGCAAGCGAGTTCGTCCCCTTCTCCGCCCTGTCGTAGTTGCGGAATGTGTGTATGCGGCCGTCAACCAATGGGACCTGGAGGCTATCTGCGCTGATGGTGGAGTTCGGGCCCCAGCCGTACAGGAGCGCCGTTGTGAACACGTAGACCTTGAATGCCGACCCAACGGGCCGCGCGTGCGTGGCCCGGTTCCACTGGTTCTCCATGTACGGCCCGACGCCGCCGGCCATTGCCAGCACGCGACCAGTATGCACGTCTATGCATACGAGGGCTCCCTGACTCACCCGCCGGCCCTTCAGGCTCTCCGTGACGCCCTTCTCCAGCGCCTTCTCGGCGGCCCGCTGCAGACGTATATCGAGCGTCGTGTACACGCGGAGGCCGCCGTTGTAGACCATCTCCTCGCCCCACGTCTCGCTCAGCAGCTTGATGACCTCGCTGGTGAAGTACGGCGCCTTGTGGCTCTCGATGCCCCTGCTCTTCCGCGGCACCAGGTACTTCTGGATCTGCTCACTCTTCGCCTTGGCGGCCTGTCGGGGCGTGATGTAGCCGCCTCTGGCCATGGCGTCGAGCACCACATTGCGCCGCCGCTTCGCCGCCTCGGGATGGTTGAAGGGCGAGTGCGCGCCGGGGCGCTGCGGCAGGCCCGACAGCAGCGCGCACTGGGCCAGCGTGAGCTCCTCGAGCTCATCCACGGACTTGCCGTAGAACACCTCCGCGGCCGAGGCGATCCCATAGGCGCCGTGGCCGTAGTACACCTCGTTGAGGTACATCTCGAGGATCTCGTCCTTGGAGAACTTCCGCTCCATCTGGACGGCCAGCAGCACTTCCTTGGCCTTCCGCGCAATGGTCTTCTCGCGGGTGAGCCAGATGCTGCGGGCGAGTTGCTGGGTGATGGTGCTGGCGCCCTGAGCCGCCTTGCGCCGCCGCACATCGGCCCACAGAGCGCGGACCATCCCCAGCGGATCCACGCCCTGATGCTGCCAGAAGCGGCGATCCTCCACCGCCACGATCGCCTCCCGCAGCCGGCGCGGCACGTCCCGCAGGCGGATCGGGTCCCTGTATTGGTCACGGTACACGCGAGCGATGGGCGTCCACTCTCGCGAGGGATTGCTGGTCTCGCTCGTCGCGTAGAGCACGGTGTTCAGCTTGGGCCGGTACGCGGAGAGCTGGGTCGTGTCCGGCAGTACGCGGTTCACGCTCACGAGCCCGCCGATCAGCAGCCCGATGAGTGCCACGCAGCCGAACAGCAGCAGCAAGTTCAGCGTGAGCAGTACCTTCCGCAGCCTCTGGATGAACCTTCGTTTGCGCATGACCAGCCGCCGCCCGTCCAGCCATGAGTATACACCATTCACACGGGCAAATCCATGTACGGCTCGGCCCCCTCCGTCCTCTTTGACTCTACCATCGGGCCCGGGGTTTCACTCCGGTATCCCCGTGGCCGGACGGGAGGACTCGTCCTTGCCGCCGTAGAAGGAGTACCACGGGACGCAGGGCCTCAAGGAGGGCGTTCGTGTACGAGGTTATGGTCGAAACAAGCTTCGAGGCCGCCCATCAGCTTCCGCGGCACAAGGGCAAGTGTGCCCGCCTCCATGGGCACAATTACCGGGTGCAGGTGTTCGTCTCCGGCGGAGAACTCAACGGCGGGGACATGCTCGTGGATTTCGGCGACGCCAAGCGCGAATGCCGCGCGGCGCTGCGGGACCTCGATCACCGATACCTCAACGAGCTTGCCGAGTTCGCCGAGGCCAGCCCAACCACGGAGCAGTTGGCTCGCCTCCTCCACCAGCGCCTCTCGGCGGCCATTGACACTCCCGGCCGCCGAGTGACGCGCGTGCGCGTGTGGGAGACGCCGACGGCCTGCGTGACCTACGCGCCGACGAGCGAGGCGGGTCGGGAGGCGGCCCATGGCTAGCGTGGCGCTGCTCTCGGGAGGGCTCGACTCAGCCGTCGCCCTCGCGATAGCGGCTCAGGACGAGGAAGACGACGTCCGGCTGGCCCTTACCTTCGACTATGGCCAGCGCGCCGCGAGGCGCGAAGTCGCGGCCGCGCGGACCATGTGCGCAGCCCTGGACATCCGGCACGAGGTGCTCGCCCTCCCCTGGCTGGGCCGATTGGCGCCTCCCGCGCTCGTGGATCCCGCGGCCCCGCTGCCCGCCGTCACGGAGGACGACCTGGGCGACTCGGATGCGGAGCTCGAGCACACCGCCGGCGTGTGGGTGTCGAATCGCAACGGCGTCTTCGTCAACATCGCCGCCGCCTACGCCGAGCATCTCGGCGCGGATGGCGTCGTGTGTGGCTTCAATGCCGAGGAAGCCCAGACGTTTCCGGACAACTCGCCGCAGTTCGTGGAGGCCACCACCGCGGTGTGGCGATTCTCCACGCGCACTCACGTGCGACTGCGAAGCCCGACGGGGAGCCTCAACAAGCAGCAGATCGTGGAGCTTGGCCGCCGGATCGCCGCACCGATCGACGTGATCTGGAGCTGCTACGACGGCGGCGCCGAGCACTGCTATCGGTGCGAGTCGTGCGCCCGTCTCAAGCGGGCGCTCCGGGCCGCCGGGAGCTGGGAGTGGTTCACTGAGGCGCGGCCCCCCCTCGAGGCACGGCACTCGTCATGATCCACGCATTCATCGAGGAGGCCATTGACTACACCGGCGAGCAGCTCGGCTCCCTGTGGGCCCTGGAGCGATTCGGACTGCAGGGCGACAGCATAGTGGCCTTCATCGGCCGCGCCGACGTGGATGTCCCGCACCTTGTGGACCGGCGCGACGCCCTGGCTGGACGCGGCATATGCAGCCAGAAGATGCTGCATTTCATCGTGGAGCACTTCGACACCGACCTGGAGAAGACCATCTGCCGACAGCGCCTCCTGGTGTGCATCATCAGGGAGGAGTTGGAACAGCGCGTGCGCGGCGTCAGTCTCATACGGCGGGGCGACGACCTGTTCTTCGGCGACCGCAAGCTCACGGTGTCGGTAGCGACGGTCAGCCCGGTGTCGTCGCTCATCCACACGGGCGTGAACATCGTCGCGGAGGGGGCGCCCGTCCCGGCGTGCGGGCTGAGCGAGTGGGACCTGGACGCGCGGGAGACCGGGAAGCTGGTGGCCGAGCGATACGCCGCCGAGGTGGCCAGCATCCGGAAGGCGCGATGCAAAGTCAGGGCGGTGCAGTGAGCGCGACGGGCACGGACGAGACGGCTCGCCCCACGGCCCATGTGGCCGAGGTGTTCTCCAGCATACAGGGCGAGGGGGTGCTCGTCGGCACGCGGCAGGTATTCTGCCGCTTCTACGGGTGCGGTCTCAGTTGCGTGTACTGCGACACACCGGCGGCCCGCGCCGAGACAGGGCCCTGCATGGTGGAGCGTACTCCGGGCGAGCGCGACTTCCAGGAGCAGGCGAATCCGTTCGCGCCGGAGCGGCTGGTCGAGCTCGTCGCCGGCTTCGACGATCCGCCCGGGCTGCACCATTCCGTCGCCATCACAGGGGGAGAGCCGCTGCTGCGGGCGCGGTTCCTGGCGGAGTTGGCCCCACTGCTGCGCGGGCACGGGCTGAGGACCTATCTGGAGACCAACGGCTTACTGCCCGACGCGCTGGAGCGGACAGTTGACGCCTTCGACATCGTGGCAATGGACATCAAGCTGCCGAGCGCCATCGGGCGTGACGTCCTTGCCGCGAGCGAGGAATTCCTGCGCATCGTTCATGTCCGCCGGGCCGAGGCGGCGGGCCCGGACGTATTCGTCAAGGTCGTTCTCACCGCGGAGACAACGGACGCTGAGCTGGAGCGCGCGTGCCGGGCCGTTGCCGCGGTGGACGGCCGCATCCCATTCGTCCTGCAGCCCGTGACGCCGGCAGGGGCGGCCAGCGACCGCCCGGGGCCCGATCGCATCCTGGAAGCGTTCGACCTCGCGCGCCGAGCTCTTGACGACGTGCGCGTCATACCGCAGACGCATCGGTTCATGCAGCAGCTCTGACCCGGGCCCAGTCGGGGGCCTGGATGACGCAAGCGGATCAAATGGCGCCATGAGCCAGCTCCGCTGACACAGATCACCGGCTGACGATCGAAGGACGCCGGCAAAAGGGGTGAAGACGTTGCAGCGCAGAACGGTTCTTGTGACCATCGGAATCATGGTAGCACTGGCGGGCTGTGTCGCGCTCAGCTTTGCCCAGGAGGCCAAGCATGTCCCGCTCATGGGCACGATCACGCTCCAGGGCGGCAAGACGCTGCAGGGCGATCTCCTGCTCGTCGCATTCGGCGTAACAGAGGCGGGACGATTCGGCTCCGACAGGCGGGAGGTGGATGAGGGCGGCAAGCTCGAGGTCGATGTCAACGGGGAGACCAAGACGATCCCCGGTCGCGACATCGCCAGCGTGGAGGCCGAGTGGAAGCTGGCGCCGCGCACGCCGCAGAGCGAGCCCGAGTGGCACATCACGACCCTCACGGTCGCGACACGCGACGGGCAGACGGTCACAGGCAAGCCATCGTGGTTCATGGCCATGACCGAGTTCATCGTGGACCCCGGTGACGATGCGGAGAAGGTCCACGTCGAGAACTACCCGCTCTTTCGCACCAGCTTCGAGCCCGACAACCTCATCGTCAAGGTTGACCTCACGGGCGAAGCACCCACCGAGGTGGAAGGGCCAACGCCTCCCGGCCCGGGAATGCCGGACGTGCCGCCCATCCCGAGGCCGACAGTCATAGGGCCCGGGGAGGAGACTCCTGACGAGGAGACGCCCGACGAGGAGACGCCCGACGAGGAGACTCCTGACGAGGAGACGCCTGACGAGGAGGGTCCCGCGGTGACGCCCGTGGCCACCCCGTCGGTAGGGCCTCCCGGGGCCTCGAAGGCGGTGAGCCTGACGCTGACGATCACCTGCCCGCACTGCGGGAAGGACATCGTCGTCACCATTGACGCTCACGCTCCGTAGACGAGCGGCGGCCTATTCTGATCCGGACAGCCACAGCGGCGTGCGAGCGTCGGTGGTTCTGTCTCGGCGCTCGGGCTCTTCCCAGGCGGCCGATCTGGCGGCGCCCCCCGGCGCTGCCGGGGGCTCCGGGTTCCTGCTGGGTTCCGTCCCGTCCGGCCACGATACCGCAGTCCATGACAATCAGTGGGTGATGCAGATGGCGATTGCGCCACGTGTGGAGCAGTTCAAGGAGGACTTCGCCCGGATCGAGGAAGCCATCGGGACGGTGATTGTCGGGCACCAGGAGGTCCTCCGCGGCGTGCTGTTCTGCCTCCTGTGCGACGGCCACGCGCTCCTGGAGGGTGTCCCGGGGCTGGGCAAGACGCTGCTCGTGCGCACGCTCGGGCAGGTCCTCGACCTGCAGTTCTCGCGCATTCAGTTCACACCCGACCTCATGCCCGCCGACATCATGGGCACGAACATCGTGATGGAGGAGGAGACGGGTCGCAAGTTCTTCGAGTTCCAGCCCGGGCCGCTGTTCGCCAACATCGTCCTTGCCGACGAGATCAACCGGGCCACTCCCAAGACGCAGAGCGCCATGCTGGAGGCGATGCAGGAGAAGGCCGTGACGACCGCCGGCATCACCCGCCCGCTCTCCGAGCCCTACGTGGTACTCGCCACGCAGAATCCCATCGAGATGGAGGGCACCTATCCGCTGCCCGAGGCGCAGCTCGATCGCTTCCTGTACAAGCTGCTGGTGCGCTACCCCAACCAGGACGAGCTCACGGAGATATGCGATCGGACGACGGGGGCCGAGCTCGAGGAGCCGGGCAAGATCGTCGGCGGGGAGCGGATCCTGGAGATGCGCACGCTCGTGCGCGAAGTGCCCATCGCGGACCACGTGAAGTCCTACGCCATGCGGCTCGTGCTGGCGACCCACGCGGACGGCGAGCTGGCCACCGAGCAGGTCAACCGCTACTGCCGCTACGGCAGCAGCCCGCGCGGGGCCCAGGCACTGGTGCTCACGGGCAAAGCCCGGGCGCTCCTCGAGGGCCGCTACAACGTGGCCTTCGAGGACATCCAGGAGGTCGCCCTGAACTCCCTCCGCCATCGCCTCATCCTCAACTTCGAGGCCGAGGCCGAGGGCATCACCACCGACAGCATCATCGAGGACGTTCTGCGCAGCGTCCCGACGCAACCCGAGCTGGCCGGCGTGCAGCTCGCCGAGTTCCAGGAGGCAGCCCAGGAGGGCACAGCCGAAGCCGAGTAGGCACCGCTCACCAACCAGGCGGCGGGGGCCCCGCGCCGCCATGGTAGCGCCTGCGGGGGCCTTCCGGGCGCCGTCGGGCATCCGTTCCTCACGCAAGAGCACGCGCGTTGACACTCCCATTCCCTTTCCCGTATACTGAGGCGACGTGATACTCCCCGCATCGAGCCCGATATGACGCAAGCCATCTGGGAAACCGCACCACGCAACGCCGCCGCCGAGGATGAGCTGACCTCTGAACTGGGCATCTCGCCCGTCGTGGCGAGCGTCCTCGTCAGCCGAGGCATAGCGACGCCGCCGGAGGCTCGCAGCTTCCTGTGGCCGACCCTCGATGACGCGCACGATCCCCTCCTCCTGCCTCAGATGGCCGAGGCAGTGGCCCGCCTGGATCGGGCCCTGCAGGCGGGCGAGACCATACTGGTGCATGGCGACTACGATGCCGACGGCGTCACTGCCACGGCGCTGCTGCTGCGGCTGCTGTCCAAACTTCGCGCCGACGTGCGCTACTACATCCCCAACAGGATCACGGAGGACTTCGGGATCACGCCGAAGACGCTGCGCAAGGCGGCCGACGATGGCGTGACGCTGGTGCTCACCGTTGACTGCGGCACGTCCTCCCACGAGGCCGCCGAGGAGGCCGCTCGGCTCGGCATCGACGTCCTGGTCACCGACCACCACGATGTCGATGGCGCCCTGCCGGAGTGCCTCGCCGTGGTCAACCCGCGGCGCGAGGACTCCGCGTATCCGAACCGGGACCTCTCGGGCGTCGGCGTCGCCTTCAAGCTGGGGGAGGCGCTGGTGACGCGCCGTGGCCTCCCGCTCGATTCCTACCAGCGCGCCTACCTGGATCTGGTCGCCGTGGGCACGATCACTGACGTCTGTCCGCTCGTGGGCGAGAACCGGACGTTCGTCAAGCTGGGGCTGGAGCGACTCGAGGTGACGCGGAAGCCGGGGCTGCGGGCGCTCATGCGGCTGAGCCGGATGAACGGCCGGCCCTCGTCCCGCCAGGTGGCGTTCTGGCTCGGCCCGCGGCTCAACGCGCCGGGGCGTCTCACCCATGCGGCGGAGGCCCTCGAGCTCCTTCTCCTGCGCGATGAGCCCAGCGCCAGACGAGCCGCGCACCGGCTCGACAGCCTCAACCGGGAGCGCCAGAGAGAGCAGGAGCGCGTCTTCACCGAGGCCAGGACGCGTGTGGACCGGGACTGCGACCTGGAGTCAGAGCGAGTGGTCGTCCTCGGCTCCGACAAGTGGCCCATCGGCGTCGTCGGTCCGGTGGCCTCCAAGCTGGTGGAGCTTCTGCACCGGCCCGTCGTGCTCATCAGCGTGCAGGACAGCGTCGCCCGGGGCTCCGCCCGCAGCATCGCCGGCTTCGACATCGGCGGGGCCCTCGGCCAGTGTCCGGACGAGGTTCTACGGGGCGGCGGGCACACGCTCGCGGCCGGCGTCACGCTCCACGCGACGAACATCGATGCGCTGCGGGCACGACTGAACGAGCTGGCCGAGGAGTCGCTCGCCGCCGATGACCTTCAGGAGAGGCTGCGCATAGACCGGGCCGTGACCCTCGAGGAGATCACCATCGAGCTCGCCGAGGAGCTGGAGCTGCTGGCGCCCTTCGGGCAGGACAACCCGCAGCCACGGCTGCTGGCGGAGCGCCTGGCCCTGCATGACTGTGACTGCGTCGGCTCAGGAGGGCAGCATCTGAAACTGCTCGTTGGGGACGCCAGCTCCATATATGAGGCCATCGGCTTCGGCATGGCGCAGAAGGCCAGAGAGATCGCGCGCACCGGCATCCTCGATGCGTGCTTCACAGCGACGATCAATGAGTGGGGCGGCACACGATCGCTCCAGTTGCAGCTTCATGATGTGCGGGTGAGCTAGGCAGGCCACGGGCACGTCCCACCACCACACCATGGCAACCCATTCCGCCGAGATCGACATCAGGACGAAGAGTCGAGTCGAGCCGGTGGACATCACCGGGGACGTGACCGAGGCCGTAGGGGACAGCGGCGTCGGGGACGGGATCGTGTGCGTCACGACGCCGCATACGACGACCGCCGTGTACGTGAACGAGCCGGAGCGCGGGCTGCTGCAGGACGTGGTGGAAATGGCGAACCGGCTCACGGAACTCGGCGTCCCCTTGCAGCATAATCGCGTGGACCGCAACGCCCAGGCCCACCTTGCCGGCATCCTCGTCGGCAACTCCGTCACCCTTCCCGTGCGCGGCGGGCGACCGGAGCTCGGCACCTGGCAGAGCATCTTCTTCCTCGAGCTCGACGGGCCGCGCTCGCGACGGGCGCTCATCAGCGTTGTGGGCGAGTAGCGGGCGCCGCAAGCGCCAAGGAGGCTGGCGATGTCAGCACTCGAGACCCTTATCATGATCCCCGGCCCCACACACGTGCCCCCGCGCGTGCTCGCCGCCATGGCCCGCCCCATGATCGGCCACCGTACCGACGAGTACTCCGAGATGCACCTGCGGTGCGAGGACCGGCTGAAGCAGATCTTCCGCACCGAGAACCAGATCCTCATCTTCGCCTCCTCCGGCACCGGGGGCATGGAGGCCGCCGTCGTCAACACGCTCTCCCCCGGCGACAAGGTGCTCGCCGTCAACTGCGGCAATTTCGGCCAACGCTTCGGGGAGATCGCCCGTCGATTCGGCGCCGATGTGGATGAGCTCGTCTATGCGCCCGGCACAGCGGCTGATCCGGATCAGATAGCGGCGAAGCTCGACGCCGACGCCGAGATCAAGGCCGTGCTGGCCACGTTCAACGAGACCTCCACCGGCGTCACCAACGACATGGCCGCCATCGGCGCCGCCGTGAGGGGCCACAACGCCCTCCTGCTCGTTGACGCCATCAGCGGCATGGCCGCCATCGAGTGCCGCTGCGACGAATGGGGCCTGGACGTCGTCGTCGCCGGCTCCCAGAAAGCCTTCATGCTGCCGCCGGGGCTCGCCTTCGTGAGCGTGAGCCAGGCCGCGTGGGCCGCCGTCGAGCAGTCCAGGCTGCCCAAGTTCTACTGGGACTTCCAGGCCATGGGCACCCGGGCCGAGGAGGGGCAGACGGCGTACACGCCCGCCGTCAGCATGATATTCGCCCTCGACGAGGCTCTGGCCATCATCGCCGAGGAGGGCGTTGACGGCTTCGCCGCGCGACACGTGCGCATGGCCGCCGCCGTGCGCGCCGCCGTGGAAGCCCTCGGCCTGCGCCTGCTTGCCGATCCGGCCCACCTCTCCAACACGGTCACGGCCGTGCGCGGAGATGGCTTCGACCCCGACGCCATGCGGACCGTCATGCGGGACAAGTACAACGTGCTCCTGAGCGGCGGGCAGAAGGAGCTGAAGGGGAAGATCTTCCGCATCGGGCACATGGGCGCCGTGACCGAGCGTGAGGTCCTCACGACCATAAGCTGCCTCGAAGCCGCTCTCTGCGATGTGGGCGTCGCCATCAGCCGCGGCACGGGGGTCGCGGCAGCCATGGAGGCGCTTGCCGAAGCCTGATAGCACTGCTGGAGGGGGCCAGACCGTGTCTCACAAAGTGTTGGTGTGCGACAAGCTGGCTGATGAGGGCGTGGCGGTGTTGGGCCGGGCTGCCGATGTCGAGGTGCTCAGCAGCCCGCCATCGGAAGACGCGCTGTGCGAGATGGTCGTGCCGTACCATGCGCTCGTGGTCCGCAGTGGCACGAAAGTGACCGCGGCGGCAGTAGCCGCCGGCGTTGAGCTCCGGGTCATCGGTCGCGCAGGCACGGGTGTGGACAACATTGACGTGGACGCCGCCACGGAGCGGGGCGTCCTCGTGCTCAACTGCCCGGGGGGCAACTCGATGGCCGCGGCCGAGCACGCCATCGCCATGATGATGGCCCTGGCGCGCAGCGTCCCGCAGGCCGACGCGTCCATGAAGGGCGGCGAGTGGCGCAAGAGCGACTTCATGGGCACGGAGGTGTTCCGGAAGACGCTCGGCATCATTGGCGTCGGCCGCATCGGGGAGCTCGTGGCGCAGAGGGCCCGGGGGCTGGAGATGCAGGTCCTCGGGTGCGACCCGCTGCTGACACCCGAACGCGCCGAGGAGCTCCGCGTGGAGAAGGTGGAGCTCGACGAGTTGCTGCAGCGCGCCGACTTCGTCACGGTGCACGCGGCCAGGACGCCGGAGACGGCGGGGCTCATCGGCAAGCGCGAGTTGGCGCTCATGAAGCCGTCGGCGCGCCTCATCAACTGCGCCCGGGGCGGCATCGTGGACGAGGACGGCCTCTGGCGAGCGCTCCAATCCGGCGCCCTCGCCGGAGCCGCTCTCGACGTGTTCGAGACGGAGCCCCCGGGCAAGACGCCGCTCTTCGAGTTGCCTAACGTGATCGCGACCCCACACATCGGCGCCGCCACGCGGGAGGCGCAGGTGAACGTCGCAGTGGACGTAGCCGAGCAGATCGTGGCCGTGCTTGCCGGCGGCGAGCCACGGGCACCGGTGAATGTCCCGAAAGGCCGAGCCTGAGAGGATCCGGCGGGCCAGCCGCATCGGAGAGACTGAATGGCAGAACGCGAACCGCACATCCTCATCAGCAACGACGACGGAATACACAGCCTGGGGCTGGCCGCACTCGCGGCGGCCATGGCGGACATCGGCCGCGTGACCATCGTCGCGCCCGAGCGCGAGCGCAGCGCCGTCGGGCGCGGCATCACGCTGCACAAGCCGCTGCGGGCGGAACCCGTGGAGATGGAGCTCTCGAGCGATTCCGTCCGCGCGTACGTCAGCAACGGCACACCGTCCGACTGCGTCGTCCTCGGCTGCCTCGACCTCATCGGCCGCGCCCCGGACCTGGTAGTGGGTGGCATAAACCGCGGCGGGAACTTCGGGGAGGACGTACTATACTCCGGCACGGTCTCCGTAGCGATGGAGGGCGCCATCATGGGCCTGCCGGCCTTCGCCATATCCGTGGCTCCGGTGCATCTCGGTGAGGCATTGCCGGGCGAGCTCGACTACGCCGTTGCGGCGCGGTTCGCCGGCGCTCTGGCGGAGCGCATCCTGGCCCACGCGCTGCCGCCCGATTCGTTCCTGAACGTCAACGTTCCCGCACTGCCTCCAGATCGGATCGCCGGCGTGGCCGTCACGCGCTTCGGCCGCATGCGATACCGGGAGCGACTGGACAAGCGGCACGACCCGCGCGGCACCGTCTACTACTGGCTCGCCGGCGAGCCGCAGTTGGACGGCGCCCCGGAGGGCACAGACATCCGCGCCGTCGTGGACGGGAAGATATCGGTGACCCACGCGGACATGAATCTGACGAGCCCGGTATCCGCCGCCCACCTGGCCGCCGTCGTGCCCGACGAGAGCGCGTACCGAGCGAGTGCCGACTAATGGCGACCCGGGAGCCATCGTACATTGCGCTGCACAGAGCGGGAGAGTTGGCCTGCCGGGCCGAGACGCTCGTTGCCGGGCTGGAACCGTGCCAGATCTGCCCCCGCGACTGCGCCGTGAATCGCCTCCAGGGCGAGCACGGATACTGCCGGTCGGGACGTCGGGCGAAGGTGTCCAGTTGCGGCCCGCACTTCGGGGAAGAGGCCCCCCTCGTGGGACAGGGCGGCTCCGGGACCATCTTCCTGGCCAACTGCAACCTGCTCTGCATCTTCTGCCAGAACTACGACATCAGCCACCTGTCGGAGGGCACGGAGGTGGAGCCGGAGCGGGTGGCCGACATGATGCTGTCGCTGCAGGAGCGCGGATGCCATAACATCAACTTCGTCTCGCCCACGCACTTGGTGCCGCAGATCGTCGAGGCCCTTGACATGGCCGCCGCGCAGGGACTGCGGCTGCCGCTGGTGTACAATTGCGGCGGGTACGAGTCCGTGGCGACGCTCGAGCTCCTGGAGGGCATCTTCGACATCTACATGCCGGATGCCAAGTACTCCAGCGGCGAGGTGGCGGCGCAGCTCTCCGAGGCGCCCGACTATCCTGAACGCATGCGGGAGAGCATTCGCGAAATGCACCGTCAGGTCGGGGACCTCGAGCTCGACGATGGGGGCATAGCCCTCCGCGGCCTGCTCGTCCGGCACCTGGTGCTGCCCAACGGGCGGGCGGGGACGAAGGAGATCATGGAGTTCCTCGCGTCCCTGAGCGCGAATACGTACGTGAACGTCATGGCGCAGTACCGACCGTGCTACAATGCCGGCGATGTCGAGGCGATCGGGAGGCGCCTCGCGCCGGAGGAGTACC
>JASFTE010000049.1:0-13257 GCA_050114035.1 Armatimonadota bacterium
CTGTGTTGCCGATAACGGGCTCATCGGCGTCGGTTGCATTCGCCCATACGCTATGCTATAATCCGATTCAGGAGCGGCGGCGATGGTAGCAAGCGGGATTGTGGGCGTGCCGAACGCGGGGAAGTCCACGCTGTTCTGCGCGCTTTCGAGGTCCGCGGCTGAGGTCAGCACCTACCCCTTCTGCACCATCGAGGCAAACCGCGCTGTCGTCTCAGTGCCCGACCCGAGGCTGGAGCAGCTCGGGGAGATCTTCGGGCAGGAGGACCGCATCCCCACGGCCATCGAGTTCATAGACATTGCCGGACTCGTGCGGGGCGCCCATCAGGGGCACGGGCTGGGGAACCGGTTTCTGGGACACATCCGCGAGGTAGACGCCGTGCTGCATGTGGTGCGGTGCTTCCACCGGGCGGACGTGCCGCACGTGGACGGGAACGTGGACGCCGTGCGGGACGTTGAGACCGTGAACATGGAGTTGGTGCTCGCGGATCTGGAGACTCTCGAGCGGCGGCGGCAGAAGCCCAAGCGCGGCATGTCGATCGAAGAGATCCGGCTGCAGGAGACAGTGCTAGACAGGCTGGAGGCGGCGCTGCAGGAGGGGAGGCCGGCGAGCACGGTGGTCGTGGCGGAGCCGGAACAAGGGCAACTCGCGGCCGAGTTGTTCCTGCTCACCATGAAGCCGGTGCTGTACGTGGCCAACGTGGACGAGGCGGACATGCTCAACGAGGGTCCGGAGCTCGCACACCTTCGGGCCTGGGCGCGGGGCCACGGGCACACGGTGACTCCCATCGCGGCGCGTCTCGAGGCCGAGGTGGCGGAGTTGGCGGAAGATGATGCTACGGACTTCGTCGAAGAGTATGGCCTGCCGGAGCTGGGTCTGGGGCGAGTGGTGCAGGCGGCGTACGGCGTACTGGATCTCATCACGTTCTTCACGGCCGTCGGCAAGGAGTGCCGCGCGTGGACGGTGAAGCGCGGCAGCAGCGCCACTGAGGCGGCCGGCAAGATACATACGGACATGGCGAAGGGGTTTCAAAAGGCTGAAGTCATCGCCTTTGATGACCTGGCGCGCACCGGCTCGTGGTCTGAGGCTCGAGACAACGGCCACGTGCGGATGGAGGGCCGCGACTACGTCGTCGAGGACGGCGACGTGATGGTGTTCAAGTTCAGCACCTAGTGCCGCTGCGCGCGCAGCCGGGCAGCGCACGCGCAGCCATGGCCTCTCTGCCCCGCGGCTCGCCGCGTGCGGCGATCGGCGGCGGGGTCGCCCCAGTCCATGGAGAGGAGAGTCGAGCAGTGGAAGAGCTCTACGAAGCGATGCTCGTGGTCGAGCCGACCAAGTCGGACGAGGAGTTGAGCGCGACCATCGAGCAGATCAAGGCGCTGATCGTGAACGCCGACGGGCAAGTCGAGAGCGCCTATCCGGCGTTCCGACGGCGACTGGCGTACCCGGTCGGCGACCACACGGAGGGCATCTACGTCATGGTGTACTTCCGTGGCGCTCAGGCCGTGGAGACGCTCAAGCGGGACCTGCAGATGTCGCCCGACATCCTGCGCCTTCTGGTGGTGCAGGCGAGTAAGCAGGCGCTCTGGCTTGAAGGCCCCCCGGCGCCGCCGGAATCGGCGCGAGACACGAGACGGGGCCCGCCCGCGGAACAGCCGGCTGCCGCGGAGTCGAAGGGCGCTGCGCCGGCGGAGGCGGAGACGCCGACTCCAGCGGAGCCTGAGGCCGAGGCGGCACCCGGAGAGCCCGAGGCCGAGGGGGCCGCTCCTGCGGAGGCGGAGACGCCCGCCCCGGCCCCCGCCCAGCCCGAGGGCGAGGCGCCTGCAGAGGCGCCGCAGGAGGCCGGCGACGCCGAGCCGGAGGAGTCTGCTCGGGATGCTGAGCCTCCGCAGGAAGATGCGAGGCCGTAGCTCCGACGGGGGGAGATCACGGTGGTAAACAGCGTTGTGCTCGTTGGTCGGTTGACGGCCGATCCAGAGATGCGGTACACGCCCAACGGCGTGGCCGTGACGAACTTCCGACTGGCGGTGGACCGCAGACCTCGTCGGGACCAACCGCGGGAGGAGCGCCAGGCGGACTTCATTGACATCGTCGCATGGCGCCAGACCGCCGAGTTCTGTGGCAACTATCTGAACAAAGGCGCCCTCGTATCCGTCGAGGGGCGCATCCAGGTGCGCGATTGGGAGACTCAGGACGGCCAGCGCCGGCGGAATGTGGAGGTCGTGGCCTACAGCGTGCAGTCGCTCGAGTCGCGCGCCGAGCGCGAGCGTCGACAGCAGGCGGCGGGCGGCGGTGGGGAGGGGCAGCCACCCCCCTCAGAGGATGAGGCGCCGGCTCCGGCGGGCGATCCGTTTGTGGACGAGTGATGCCGCGTGGGGCGGGCGTTCTTCCCCGCGGAGCCACGGCACTGCGGTTCGTGGTATACTGGAACTGGCTTCACAACCCGTTGAGGGCGAGTACACGCGAGCCCGGCGGGCTCGAGTACTGAAGGCCTGCAGACCAATGGGCGCATGAAGCCGGCTTTACGATATGCAGGTTCTGACGTCTGTGCTTGACACCTGCCAGCAGTTCAGGCAGATAATGGAGTCTGTGACCAGCCGCGGTGACGCTGCCGCGGCCGAAGGGGTGAGTGGTGCCGGCAAGGCGCTGCTCGTCGCCGCCGCCGCCGTACACTCCCGCCGCTCCTGTCTGCTCACAACGTACAACAGTGACCAGGCCGGACGATTTGTCGGGGACCTGGAGGCCTTCCTGGGCCCTCCGACGGATGGCACGGCGAGCGTCCTGCTCTTCCCCCCCACTGAGTCCGTCATCTACGATGGTGCGGTCCCGGAGCGCCACGCGCGCGCCGAACGCCTCCACGTCCTGGATGCGCTGTGTGGCGAGCACCCGTGCATCGTTGTGGCCCCCATCAACGCGCTCCTGCAGCACGTGATCCCGCCGGAGGACTTCGTGGCAATGCGCCGCGAGCTGCGCGTCGGTGATACGGTAGAGCGCGACGCGCTCGGGGCGACGCTGCTGGAGTGCGGTTTCCGACGCACGGAGCTCGTGGACGACGTGGGGCAGTTCAGCATCCGCGGCGGGATCGTGGACGCCTTCTCGCCCACGCGTGTCGGCCCGTTCCGCATCGAGCTCTTTGGCGACGAGGTCGAGTCCATTCGGGAGTTCGACGTGGACTCCCAGCGCTCGACAGCGCCACTGGAATCGGTGTCGCTGTCTGCTGCGGCCGATGTGCCGCTGACGCGCGGCCTCGTCGAACGGGCCCTGCCAGCGATCCGCAACGCTCTGCAAGAGCAGCTCAACCGCCTCCACAGCGCGGACAAGCGCGGGGAGGCCGAACGGCTCCAGAGGAAGGTGGGCGTGGACATCGACCGGCTCGACGCGCTCGATGCCGTGCCCGGGACGAGCCATTATCTCCCGTACCTGTATCCCGAGCCGGGCGCTCTGCCGGACTACCTGCCGGACGAGGCCATCGTGGTCGTTGACGAGCCGGTGCGCCTGCGCACTCACGCGGAGCAGTTCCACGACGAGGTGAGGGACGCGTACGACACGGCCGTGGCGCGCGGGGATCTGCTGGCTCTGCCGCGACTGGGGTGCATGAGCTTCGATGAGCTGCTCGAGCGCCTGGCGACCAGGTCCCAGCTCTACCTCAATATGCTGGGCAAGGACATCCCGTGGGCGGAGCACGCGGTGAACGTGAAGCTCTCGACGCCGCCGGTGGACAGCTTCGGGGGGCAGATGGATCTGCTGGCCGACGGCATCAAGGAGTGGTGCCGCGCGGGGCAGCGTCTGGTGGTGGCCAGCTCGAGGCTTGAGGGCATCCGGAGGATGTTCGCGCATCGGGACATCACGTGCGATGAGCTCGATGACGGCGTCGCGCCCGCACGCGGCACGGTGCAGTGCCGCGCCACGGCGCTCTCGGCGGGCTTCAAGCTGCCCGCGGCGGAGCTTGTGCTGCTCACGGACAGCGAGATCTTCGGCTGGCACAAGCTGCGGCGGCCGAAGCGGCGCAAGTTCACGCCGGGCATCAGTGTGACGTCACTAAGCGAGCTGACGCCCGGCTGCTACGTGGTGCACATCAACCACGGCGTGGGCATCTACCAGGGCCTCGTGCGGCAGACGGTCCTCGACGTGGAGCGGGATTACCTGAAGATACGGTACGCCGGCGAGGACCGGCTCTACGTGCCGGTGGCGCAGATCGACCGGGTGCAGAAGTACATCGGCTCCGACGGCAATCCGCCCACCATCCACTCGCTCCGGGGCAGTCAGTGGCGGCGCCAGAAGCGGCGCGTGCGGCGTTCGGCGCGGCTGCTGGCCAAGGAGCTGCTCGATCTGTATGCGAGCCGGCAACAGGCCCAGGGGTACGCCTTCAGGGAGGATTCCCCGTGGCTCACTGAGATGGAGCAAGGCTTCAAGTACGAGGAGACGCCGGACCAATGGCGGGCCATTGATGACGTCAAGGCCGACATGCGGCGCCCCCTGCCGGCCGATCGGTTGGTCTGCGGTGATGTGGGGTACGGTAAGACCGAGGTCGCAGTGCGGGCCACCTTCAAGGCTGTGCTCGAGGGCAAGCAGGTGGCCGTCCTCGTCCCGACGACCGTGCTGGCGCAGCAGCACCACTACACCTTCTGCGAGCGGCTCGGCGCGTACCCGGTCAACATAGAGATGCTCAGCCGGTTCCGCACGAGGGCGGCGGCCCAGAAGGTCGTGGCCGGGCTCAAGATGGGCACCGTTGATGTCGTCATCGGGACCCATCGGCTCCTGCAGTCCGACATCGGCTTCCGCGATCTGGGTCTCATCGTGGTGGACGAGGAGCAGCGCTTCGGCGTGCGCGACAAGGAGCGGCTCAAGCAACTCAAGGGGAACGTGGATGTCATCACGCTCACGGCCACGCCGATCCCGCGCACGCTGCACATGTCGCTGTCGGGCATACGCGACATGAGCATCATCAATGACCCGCCGGCGGGGAGATTGCCCATCATAACGTACGCCCGCGAGCACGACGATGAGGTGATCAGAGACGCCATCGTGCGGGAGATAGAACGGGGCGGCCAAGTCTACTACGTGCACAATCGTGTGCAGTCCATCAAGCACATCGCTGGCCACCTGCAGCGCCTGCTCCCATCGGCGCGCATCGCCATCGGACACGGTCAGCTCCCAGAGGATCAACTGGAGCAGGTGATGCTGGATTTCTATGCGGGCGAGTACGACGTGCTGCTGTGCACGACTATCATCGAGAGCGGCCTAGACGTTCCGAACGTGAACACCATCATCATCGAGAACGCGCAGCACATGGGGCTGGCGCAGCTCTACCAACTGCGCGGGCGGACCGGCCGCTCGAATCGCCAGGCGTACGCATACCTGATGTACCGCTACCCCGAGCGCCTGACGGACGAGGCGGAGCAGCGTCTGCAGGCGATCCAGGAGTTCGCCGAGCTTGGCTCGGGGTTCAAGATCGCGCTGCGAGACCTGGAGATCCGCGGCGCGGGCAACGTGCTCGGTCCGGAGCAGCACGGGCACATGGCCGCCGTGGGGTTCGACCTCTATTGCCGAATGCTGGAGGAGGCGATAAAATCGCTCCGCGGGGAGCACGTGTCCGAGCAGCCGGAGGTAAGCGTCGAGATCCCGGTCGAGGCCGTGGTGCCGGCCGGCTACATCGCGGACGAGAGCCAACGCGTCGCGCTGTATCGGCGGATCATCAAGGTTGAGTCTGCAGAGCACGCGGAGGAAGTCCGCCGCGAGTTGCAGGACCGCTACGGCCCGTTGCCGGAACCCGTCGAGAATCTGCTGCGCATCGCCGTGATCCGCTCGCAGGCACGGGATGCGGGCATCGAGAGCATTGCCGCGCAGTGGCGGAAGATCGTCGTGCGACTCCGTCCGGGCTCGCGTCTCAGCAAGCGCGAGCAGCGCATCTTCGGGGCGACGTATCGGCGTGGGCCCATGGCGACGGCGGTGCCGCGGGCGGACTTCCGGTCGAACCTGATTGGCTTCGCCCACGCCGGGCTCAGCACGGACGAGCTCTTCGCCGCCGTTCAGGAACTCATCGAGCGGCTGCGATTCCGCGAAGGGACACCCTCGGAGCAGCGAGGCGCTCCCCTCGCCGGAACCAAGGCGACGATGTAGGCGCTACAGGATGAGCGCGTTGCGTTGACCGGTAGTGGGAGGGCGAAGGGGCAGGAGAGATACCATGCCAGACGTGATTGGCGTCAGTTTCAGGCGCGCGGGCAAGCTGCAATTGCTCCTGTGCGGCGACATCGAGGTGGATGTCGGCGACCTGGTGGTTGGTGAGACCAAGCGGGGGGCTGAATTGGGCCGTGTGGCGAAGGGACGGCACCAGACTAGCGACAAGCAGGGCGACGGTGGTCTGCGCAAGGTCCTGCGGGTGGCCACGGAGCGCGACTCGGAGAAGCACAAGGCGAACGAGCAGCGCGCCGTCGAGGCGCTCGAGACGTGCGCGCGCAAGATCGAGGAGCATGGCCTGCCCATGCGCCTGATCGATGCCGAGTACACGCTCGACCGCAGTCGCATCACGTTTTACTTCACGGCGGAGACGCGCGTGGACTTCCGGAAGCTGCTGCGCGATCTGTACGCCTCCTTCAAGACGCGGATCCAGCTGCTCCAGGTGGGGGTGCGAGACGAGGCGAAGATGATCGGGGGCATCGGGCCGTGTGGGAGGCAGTTGTGCTGCTGCACCTTCCTGCGCGGGTTCGATCCCGTGGCCATCAAGATGGCGAAGACACAGGGGTTGTCGCTGAATCCGTCGAAGATATCGGGCGTGTGCGGGCGGCTCATGTGCTGCCTGCGCTACGAGAACGAGTGGTACGGTGCCGTCCGGGCAACGCTGCCACGTGTCGGATGTTTCGTGGAGTGCGAGCAGTGCACCGGGAAGGTCACTGGCGTCAACGTTTTGAAGCGCACCGTCACAGTGCGGGTGGAGGGATCGGGGCCGGTTGAGGCGCCCGCAAGCGAAGTGACGGTCGTGGCGCCGCGGGGGGCGGCCCCGCCCCCGGCCCAGAAGGAGCAGCCGTCGCGGGCACCGGCGGCGGAGGCCAAGCCCGCCGGGGGGGACGCGGCGACATCGCCTCCTGCCCGCCGCGCCCCGGCGCGCCGTGAGCGCGGCCAGCGCAGGCGTCGGCAGGCGAGCGGAAGCCGGCGCGGCCCCGCTCGTCCGCAGCACGAGGAGGGGAAGCAGCGCCGAGATCGTGCCCAGGATGCCAAGCAGCCGGCTCGGCCGGCCGGCGAGACCGGGTCCCAAGCGCCGAGACGCCGACGGCGCCGCCCGAGACGTGGCCGACGCCGAGGCCCGCGCACCGAGTTCCGCAGCAAGAAGAAAGGCGGGAACCGGCCGCCGAAGGCCTCGTGACGCCGTCGAGCGACGGCGCGATCGCAGGTGATTGCCATGCCAATCTACGAATTCGGGTGTCGGCCCTGCGGGAACCGATTTGAGGAGTTGTTCTTCGGAGCCGACGACCTCGCCGCCGTGCGCTGCCCAGAGTGCGACAGCAAGCGCGTGGAGCGAGTCGCATCGGCGTTCTTCGCCAAGACGTCCGGCAGCAGCGACGGCGAGAGCAGATCTCTGGGCGGCAGCGGGTGCGGGACGTGCGCGGCAACGTCGTGCGCCGGGTGTAGACACTGAGTGGCCGCGACTGGCGTACCTTCCGGCAAGGGAACGTCCACTGTGGGCAACGAGGCCTTCTACGTCACCACGCCCATCTACTACATCAACGCCCGGCCGCACGTGGGGCACGGGTACACCACGGTGGCGGCTGACGTGCTGTGCCGACAGAAGCGGCTCACGGGCCGCCAGGTGCTGCTGGCCACCGGCACGGATGAGCACGGACAGAAGGTGGCGACGGCTGCAGGAGAGCGGGGGCAGTCGCCCCGCGAGTTCGCCGATGCCATGGCCGGCGAGTACCAGGCCATGTGGGACACGCTCCACGTCGAGTACGATCGCTTCATCCGCACAAGCGAGGCCGGGCACGAAGCCCTGGTGCAGAAGGTCTTCCAGCGACTCCTGGAGCAGGATGACATCCATCTCGGGACGTACGAGGGCTTCTACTGCGTCCACGAGGAGACATACCTGCGGGATGCCGAGGTGCAGGACGGGAGCTGCCCGGAGTGCGGTCGCCCGGTGGGCCGGATGGCCCAGGATTGCTACTTCTTCCGCACCTCCAGATACGCGCAGCCGCTCCTGGATCACCTCGAGGCCAACCCGGAGTTTATCCAACCCGAGGCTCGGCGCAACGAGGTCGTGAGCTTCGTCCGAGGCGGACTGCGCGACGCTCCTGTAAGCCGCAGGGCCTCGGAGTGGGACATTGCCGTGCCCGGCAATCCGGCGCACACGATATACGTGTGGCTGGACGCCCTGCTGAACTACCTCACCGTGCCCTCGTACATGGAGGACGACGGGAAGTTCGGGCTCACGTGGCCGCCGAACGTGCAGCTCATGGCGAAAGACATCATCACGCGGTTCCACGGGACGCTGTGGCCGGCGGTGCTCATGGCGCTGGATCTGCCCCTGCCTGATAAGCTGTTCGTACACGGCTTCTGGCAGATGGGCGAGGAGAAGATGTCCAAGTCCCGGGCCAACGTCGTTGACCCCGGGGAGCTGGCGGAGGAGTTGTCAGAACGCTCGGGAGCCACGTTCGATGTGGCCATCGACGCCATCCGCTACTTCCTCATGCGCGAGGTGCCCTTCGGCGCCGACGGGCAGTTCTCGAGCGCCGCCGTCGTGCGGCGGTTCAACGAGGACCTGGCAAACGATCTGGGCAATCTGCTCAACCGCACGCTCCCGCTGCTGGACCGCTACTTCGATGGCGCAGTCCCGACGCCGCCGGAGCTGCGCACGGACCTGGACGGCGAGCTGGAGCGGACGGCCGTGGACGCGGACGGTGCCATCGATCGGATCGACTTCTCCGGCGCTCTGGTCCGGATCTGGACCCTCCTGGGCGCGGCCAACAAGTACATCGACCAGCGCGCGCCGTGGGATCTGCACAAGGCGGGTCGCCACGCGCAGTTGTCACAGGTTTTGTACACGGTTGCCGACACGATCCGTGCCGTGGCGACACTGGTCGAGCCCTTTATGCCGGCGGTGGCCGCCGAGATTCGGTCCCAGCTGGGCGCGTCCGCCGATGGGCCTCGGCTGCCCATCACGGACCAGGCCGTTCGTCTCCCGCCGGGCACTCGCACCGGGCGCGCTCGTCCCATCTTCCCCCGCATCGACACAACAGCCCGACCGTCGGCGGAGGGGGCGCGCGATGAAGCACCTGAGGAGGGAGCGATGGAAGTGGAAGCCATAGACATCGAGGAGTTCGCCAAGCTCGATCTGCGCGTCGGTGAGATCATCTCGGCCGAGCGTGTCGAGGGAACCGACAAGCTGCTGAGCGTGCGGGTGGACATCGGCGCCGAGGAACGGACCATGGTCGCTGGCATCGCCCAGCAGTTCGATCCCGCTGCCCTGCCGGGCACAAAGGTCGTAGTCGTGGCCAATCTGAAGCCCGCGAAGATCCGCGGGGTCGTCTCACAGGGCATGGTACTGGCGGCCGGGGATGATCTGCCTCTGGCTCTCGTCACGCTCGACCGCGATTGCCCAAACGGCACCCGTGTGCGATAGATCAGCCGGGGACGCCGGATCCTTGAGAAGGAAGACGATGATGTGACCGAGCAAATCAGTGGTCGCAAAGGCCTTGTGGTGGTAGTCCTCGTGGTGCTGGGTCTGGGGTTCTGCACCTGGCTGACCTACGTCGCCGGGGGCACGAACAGCCCAGCGGTGCACTTCTTCTATGTGCCCATCATCTGCGCCGGGTTCTTCCTGGGCGACTTGCCCGCAATCCTCGTCGCCGTCATTGCCGGCTTCGCGTGCGGTCCATTCATGGCGGCCGACTACGGTACGGAACCGCCAGTTGCCCAGACGCCCTACGCCATCATCCTGCGCCTGCTCTTCTTCTACGTCATCGGCTACCTCGCGGCGTGGGCATCGCGAGCCATCAGGCAGCGCGCGGCGGAGTTCCAAATGCTGTACGAGGTGGCCCAGAGCATCACGTCCACCGTGCGTCTCGACCACGTCCTGGCCCTCATCGTCAACAGCGCCCTACAGGTGATCGATGCCCGGGCCGCCATCATCCGCCTGCTCAATCCCGAGGGCACCGAGCTTCGCATGAGGGCCGTCGCCGGGCTCAGCAAGGACTACCAGAGCAAAGGCCCGGTGCTGGTGGAGCGCAGCGAGCTGGACCGCCGCGTGCTCAACGGCCACCATGCGGCCGTCGCCAACGTGCAGCGCGATCCTCGGTGGCAGTATCCCGACGCTGCCGCCGATGAGGGCCTCAGCTCCGTGCTCACCGTCGCGCTCAAGACGGCCACGGACGTGAAGGGCGTAATCCGCATATACGCACGAGTGCAGCGGCCCTTCAGCGGGCCCGAGGTGGAGCTTCTGACGGCCTTCGCGAACCAGGCCGCCATCGCCATCGAGAACGCGGAGTTGTTCGAGAACATCCGGCAGGGGTACTACGAAACGGTGCGGGCGCTGGCGCGCGCCATTGAGGCCAAAGACCCCGGCACGCTGGGGCACTCGGAGCGAGTGACCGAGCTGGTGACGCCGTTGGCCAAGGCCCTCGGACACTCGGAGGACGAGGTGGAACTGATCCGTTTCGCCACGGTGCTGCACGACATCGGCAAGATCGGTGTATCCGAGCAGATACTCGAGGAGGGCCGAGAGCTCTCGTCCGCCGACGAGCTGTTCATCCGGATGCATCCCATGATCGGGAAGAGCATCCTGGAGCCCGTGGAATTCCTTCGCCCTGCACTCGACATTGTGTTGCACCACCACGAGCAGTGGGATGGCGACGGCTATCCCGAGGGCCTGCGCGGCTCGGACATCCCGGAGCTCGCCCGCATCGTGGCGGTGGCGAACGCCTATGATAATATGGTGCATCCCACAAACGGCGGCACACCCATCGACGAGCCGGAGGCGTTGAGACTGATCGTGAGGGAAGCGGGCACGAAGTGGGATCCAGAGGTGGTCGCCGAGTTCAACAAGATGCGTATGGGCGGCACCCAGGGCAACGTGGCGCGTGAGGAGCCCGAGGAGGAGGTCGCCGAGCGTGATTAGCAGGCCCCGACACGCGGCGCTGGCAGCGTGCTGTGCACTTGCTGGGTGTGCCGTGTCCGGGCCCACATCGGACAAGGCCGCGCTGCTCCCCGCGCTCTGCGGAGAGGACTGGTACATCGTCTCGGTGGGCGGCCAGAAGGCGGGCTACGCCTTCATGCGCAACAGCCTGGACGAGAACGCCGACGGCGAGCAGGTGTTCGCTGCCTACGAGGAAGTGGCGCTCAGGCTTCAGACTCCGCTTCTGCCCGAGCCGATCTCGGCGAAGACTGTCCTGCACATCTGGCACGACAGCAACCTGGTGCCTCAGAGGTACTCGATGGTGGCCGATGAGATCGGCCGCAAGCGCACCGTGGAGGCCGTCCGCATCGGGCAGGAGATCACCGCCACGACCACGGTGGCCGACGCAACTACAGAGAAGACGCTTAGCATAGGCGACGCCTTCGGCGCCGAGGCCGAACTGGCCGCTCGCGCCGTGGAGGGTCGGCTGCAGCCGGGCGATGAGTTCGAGTTCCAGGTGTTCAACCCGCAGATATGCGACCTGGACGAGATGGTCGTCAAGGTGGACAAGCAGAGCACCGCCCCCATGGAGGGCGAGGAGCGGACCGTGTTCCACCTCACGATGACCAGCAAGAAGCTGGGCTTCACCACATCTCAATTGATGGACGACACCGGGCGCGTCACGGAGATGAAGCTCGCGGGCATTCTGGGCTCGGGGATCACCCTCAAGCTGGCGACGGAGGAGGAGGCGCTGCGGGAGGGCTCTCCGCTTCAGCTCACACCCAACATCCCTCTGCCTGAGGCGATCACCGACTCGCAGGCAGTCACGGCCCTGGTGCTCGAGGCGTCCTCCGAGAGCCAGGAGCCCATCGCCCGACTCATCCCGGCTACTGAGCACCAGACCGTGACGCCCGGCCCAGACCCCCTGCGGGGCACGGTGACCATCCGCGCGCCATCCATGGACGCGGCGACCGCCCTGCAGTTGCCCATCACGGAGCCCGAGGTGACCGAGTACCTCGCGGCGACGGAGTTCGTGCAGTCCGAGCACCCCGACCTCGTGGCGAAGGCGGCGGAGATCGTCGGCGACGAGAGCAACGCGTGGCTCGCGGCGCAGAAGATCATGCGCTGGGTCCACGGCAACATGAAGCGGATGCGCAGCTACCCGACGCCGATCACGTCCAGAGAGTGCCTGCAGACTCTCGAGGGCGACTGCTCCGAGCATGCCATGCTGTTCGTGGGCCTGGCGCGCGCCGCGGGCATCCCGACGAAGTTCGTTGCGGGCCTGGCCGCGGTGGACGATGCCTTCTGGTACCATGCCTGGAACGAGGTCTACGTGGGCGAGGACAAATGGGTGGCGCTGGACGCCACGTGGGGCGAGCCGCTGGTGGACGCGACGCATGTCAAGCTGGGTGAAGGCGCGCTGGATGCTACCTCGTTCGCGCGGGTATGCCTCCACACCGGCAAGACGATGGGCGCGCTGAAGCTGCGAGTGAAGGAGTACGTCACCAACGACGACGTGCGGCACGAGCCGGGCGCCGACACGGGTCTCTGATCCCATCGCTCTGCGGCGCGCGCCCCCGCGCTGCCGGGCGGGTTGGTCGTCGCATCGTCGGTAAGACTGCGCCGAGTCCCCGCGGCGTGAAGCCCAGCAGCCACTGACAGGTGATCACTGCGCTCCCGGAGGGTACCGTCCATGAAGTTGTCTTTCTCCACGCTGGGCTGCCCCGATTGGTCGCTGGATCAAGTCCTGGCGTGCGCGACTGAGAACGGCTACGACGGCGTCGAGGTGCGCGGTCTGGCCGGGGAGATAGACCTCCGGTGGGCGCCCGAATTCGCCCCATCAGAGATAGCGGCGACGAGGCAGCGGCTGGACAGTGTCGGCTGCGCGGCGGTGTGCCTCGGCTCATCGGCGCAGTTCGCGCGGCGGGAGCCGGAAGTGCGCCAGGAGATGCTGGAGGAGGTGCGCGCGTATGCCGATCTGGCCGCGGCCCTGGGCGCACCGCTGGTGCGCGTGTTCGGGGGGAACATCCCCGAGGGCGTCTCCCGAGAGGACTGTCTGAGGTACGCCGGCGAGGCGCTGGCGCAGGCGGGCGAGGCAGCGGCCGATCAGGGCGTGAAGCTGGTGCTGGAGACTCACGATGCCTTCAGCCTCGGCGTG